>JABDEN010000005.1 GCA_013287025.1 Gammaproteobacteria bacterium
CGAAGCCGTCCGACTGGCTTTAGTCAATGAAGCGGGTCAATTGAAGGGTAGTGCCAGTTAATATTTAACTTTCTCATTTTTAACCCTCCTTTCCTTTCATTTTTTACACTCTTTTAGTGTAAAATATAAGGATGAATTTAAACAATGGTGAACAAGCATGAGTACTAATGCAAAGCGATATTTAGAAAAAACACGAGGAAAATTGACGCTTGGGCAAGCTATTCGTTCGATACGTCTTTGTGAGGAACAAAGCCAAACGGTTTTTGCAAAAAAATTACAAATATCCACCCAATATCTATGTGATTTAGAGCATGATCGTAA
Source organism: Gammaproteobacteria bacterium (assembly GCA_013287025.1). Next base: position 322 of record JABDEN010000005.1, read on the forward strand.
AAGTGTTAGCCCCAAAAAAGCTTTAAGAATTGCAGAAATATTAGGTTATGCTCCCGAACAATTTGTGGCTTTAGCGATACAAGATTCTCTTAATCGTGAGCACATTCACATGCTTGTTGAAATTAAGGTAGCTTAAATTTTATTACCAAAATAACCCTCAGCCTTGTGCTTCGGCAATATGACGTAAAGCTAATAAAAAAGCTTTCAAATCACCATCTTTTTGGTATTCAACTAGTGCAACTTGTAAATATGTTGCAGATTCTTTTTTATCTTTTAAAGAATGAATTAACCATTCTTCATAGTTACCAGTAGCTTGTCGAATTTTTTGTTTAGTCATATAAGCATGATCCTGATGAATGACTTAATTACCTATATTCAAAACACAGATACTTCAAAACGATGTACGATTTAATAGCATTGTCAGCTTATGTAATGAAAAAATCAGCGTCGGCAAGAAAAGTTGGGGCTAAGCCTCTATTCATGCGTGAGGCTCAATACTCTTTTTAATTTTACCATCGCATTTTTTTCTAACTGGCGGATGCGTTCGGCGGAGACTTGATATTTATCAGCTAATTCCTGCAGTGTGGATTTTTCGTCATTTAACCAACGGGCGGCGAGAATTTCTTGGCTTCGCGTATCCAATTGATGTAGCGCGGCGTGAAGGGAATTTTCTGATTTTTCTGACCAATTATCCGACATAATTTCTGTTTCGGGATTATATCGATGATCTTCTAAATATCCTGCGGGGATTTTAGGGGTAAATTCTTCATCGTCATCTGGGTGACTTTCGAATGGCATATCTGAATTATTTAAACGCATTTCCATTTCGCGCACGGTTTCGGGTTTGACCCCGAGATCTTCGGCAACTTGGTTAATTTCTTCGTTAGTAAACCAGCCTAAGCGTTTTTTCATGGTGCGTAAATTAAAGAAAAGTTTGCGCTGGGCTTTAGTGGTTGCAACTTTCACGATACGCCAATTGCGCAGAATATATTCATGCATCTCAGCTTTAATCCAGTGGACCGCAAAGGTAACCAGTCGCACACCCACTTCTGGATTGAAACGACGAACGGCTTTCATTAAACCAATATTGCCTTCTTGAATTAAATCCGCGAGCGGAAGCCCATAACCCATATAACCCTTCGCAATGCGAACGACATAACGTGCATGCGCTAAAACGAGTTGTTTTGCCGCATTAAGATCATTATGTTGTTGTAATCGGATGGCAAGATCTTGTTCTTCATCAAGCTTAAGCAACGGGATTTGATTCACGTGGCTGATATAAGCATCCAGGCTATTGATGGGTAAACGAATGTCTAATGTTTGTAAGTTAGTGTTCATTATCTAGTTTTATTCCCTATTTTTTAAGGATTAAAACCTATTTTAGCACTCTTTTATCGAGAGTGCTAATCTTCTGAATGGGTTTCAGGCATTTCGAATAAAGCAGAAATAAAAGCGTCCGCCTCGAAAGGTCGCAAGTCATCAATGCCTTCGCCAACGCCAATAAAACGAATGGGAAGCTTCATTTGTTTTGCGATCGCGAAAATAATACCGCCTTTTGCCGTGCCGTCTAATTTGGTCACGATAAGTCCAGTGAGACCAATGGCCTCGTGAAATTGCTTGGCTTGGTTAATGGCGTTTTGACCGATGCTCGCATCTAAAACCAATAAGGTTTCATGGGGCGCCGTCGAGTCAAGTTTAGCGAGTACGCGGGTGACTTTTTTTAATTCCTGCATTAAATTCGTTTGGGTATGCAACCGTCCCGCGGTGTCAGCAATCAGTACTTCGATTTTACGCGCTTTGGCGGATTCCATGGCATCATAAATGACAGCGGCCGTATCGGCGCCTGGTTGTTGGGCAACGACGGGAATATCATTGCGCTCCCCCCAAATTTGGAGTTGTTCAATGGCAGCTGCACGGAAGGTATCGCCAGCAGCAAGCATCACAGTTTTTTTATCTTCTGTTAAATAATGTGCAATTTTGCCAATCGTTGTGGTTTTCCCTGATCCATTAATACCCACCACCAAAATCACAAAAGGGTTGTCATTTTTTGGTATAATTAAAGGTACTTGGCAAGGTTGTAAAATAGCTAGCATATCCTCTCGCAAGGTCGCGAGCGCCGCTTTCGGGTTGTCTAATTCTTTTCGATTTAATTTTTGGGTTAAATGATCAATTAACTGTTTGGTGGCATCTACACCGACATCGGCGGTTAATAATTGTGTTTCAATAAGTTCAATCACATCTTTATCTAGGACTTTTTTGCCGAGAATTAAATTAGCAATCCCTGTCGTTAAATGGTTACGCGTTTTTGTCAAACCCGCTTTTAATCTCGCAAAAAAACCCGGCGCTTTTTCAGTTTTTTCGATTTTCTCGTCAGTTTTTTCCGAAGTGGGAGTGTCTTTTTTTCGTTTTAAAAAATTTAACATCGCTTTTCCTTTCTAAATTAGGCTTGTATATTAGCAAAGGCCAAGCGTTCCGTAAAATGAGGTAAAAAGATCATGAGGGGTGAAGTTCGAATTATTGGGGGTGAATTCCGTGGGCGGAAGCTAAAAATTCCAGAAATATTGCATCTTCGACCCACGCCTGATCGCGTACGGGAAACCTTATTTAATTGGATCGCACCCGTTTTGCCGGGAGCGCATTGTTTAGATGCGTTTACGGGGAGTGGTGTTTTAGGATTCGAAGCCATTTCTCGAGGGGCGGCACATGTTGTGATGGTGGATGAATCACTTACGGTTGTGAAGTTAATTCAAGAAGAACTTGAACTTTTTAATATAAAAAACGCAGAAATATATCAAGCGTCTTTACCAAGGCAATTAAAAAAACCCGAAAAATTATTCGATATCGTTTTTTTAGATCCCCCCTTTCAAACCGATTTGTTAAAAAGTATGAGTATTTACCTTGAGGAAAATGGGTTTTTGAGCCCTCATGCGCTGATTTATTTGGAAGCGAAAACGATGTTGACAGAAAAAGATATTCCAGCTAACTGGGAAATCATTCGCAGCAAAAAAGCAGGGCAGGTGGCGTATCATTTGGCGAGAAGATTGGTATAATCGGAACACTTGATTTTTCTCTAAAATATTGAGACGACATGGTGAAAACAAAACCACGATTATTAACCGGCGATACACCCACCGGGCGATTGCACTTAGGGCATTATGTTGGATCGCTCGAAAATCGAATTGCGTTACAAAACGATTATGATTGTTATTTCATTATCGCGAATATCCATGCTTTTACCACGCGTTCGGATAAACCCGCGGAAATTCATCAAAGCGTGATTGATATTGCGATGGATTATTTAGCCGCTGGTATTGACCCCGCGAAATCCACCATTTTTATTCAATCAGACATTCCTGCGATTGCAGAGCTCACTTATTTTTTTAGCATGTTGTTGCCTTTGGCGCGAGTGATGCGAAATCCCACGATTAAAGATGAAATTCGCGATAAAAAATTAGGGGATAATTATCCTTTTGGATTTTTACTTTATGCAGTCGGTCAAGTGGCAGACATTTTAGCGTTTCGCCCGGACATTGTGCCGGTGGGCGAGGATCAAATTCCGCATATCGAAATGACGCGTGAAGTCGCCCGAAAATTTAATCAGTTATATTGCGGTGTCGATCCGCATACGGAAGATAAGGATTATTTAAACGCAGGTGGGTTGTTTCCGATTGTTGAAACCAAATTGGGTCGCCAAAAACGGTTGGTTGGCACCACGCCTCCTGATGAGAATGGTAACCTATTAAAAATGTCAAAATCACTGCATAACGCTATCTTTTTAAGTGATGATGCCGATACGATTGTCAAAAAAGTGATGGGAATGTACACCGATCCCAAACGATTAAAAGCAAGCGATCCAGGGTCCACTGAAAATAATCCGTTATGGATTTTTCATGATACTTTTAATCCTGATACCGCATGGGTTAATGATGCTAAAGCGCGTTACCGAGAAGGAAAGATTGGCGATGTGGAGTGTAAAAAACGTTTAATCGAGGTGCTCGAAAATCTGATTAAACCAATACGTGAACGTCGCGCGCATTTTATGGATGATGAATCAGAAGTCATTAAAATATTGAAAAATGGGGCAGAAAAAGCGAATATGGTGGCGATGGAGACGCTAAAATTGGCCAAAATCGCCATGAAACAAAATTATTTTTAGTACTATACTTATAACAAATAGATAAAGGCTGAAACCAAAACGAGGTGTATATCATGATTAAATTCAATGATTTAAAAAAAATGGGAGAAGATTTTCTTGATTCTGCAAAATCTGTAAAATTTCAGGAAGTGATGGATAAGTTCAAAAAAAAGGAAGTAGTGCTGACTGATGAAGTTGCAGAAAAAGTGAATCAAGATTTGCAAAAAACTTTAGAAACCCTTGCAAATTTACAAAAATCGCAAGCCGAAACGTTGCATCAATTACAGCATCAAGTGGATGATCTTTTACAATTTCTCGATCATTTCCAAAATAAAACGAACCTTAAAGGAACAGAAGAACATGAACCCAAAGAATGAAGATTTAATGGAATACCGAACTTTAAAATTACCTTTGTTAAAGTTGATGTCGTTGCTTGCTGTTTTAGGTGTTGCGGCAACGCTTTTGTTGCATTACTTTTTTTAATGGTGATGTTTTTAATGACGCTGTCATGGAAGCGGAAAGCATGCTGGCATGACAGCGTTAAGTAGGGGAATGGTTATTTCTTGTATAATAAAAAATAATGATAAAAAACAGAATAAAACCGAGAATTAACTCGTAGAATTTTGCATCGCATTGGAAATTAAATATTCCACTAAATCAATTTGTTCTTGTGCCGGCTTATCATTGCCGAGATATTCAATAAGCTCAATGGCGAGGAAATTATTTTGGTCAAGTCGTTCCATAAGATCCTATTCTCATTTTTTGTGCCGGGTTCCATATGAAAACACGATGGTAAAAGTTTTAATAGATGAAAATATATAAGCGAATTTTATCCCATAAATTTTACATATAAAAAAACTATGATAAAATCGGCAAAAAATGAGGAGAAGTAAAAAATGAGCTCGGCATCCTATGAAGAAACACGTTGGGATGAAGTGAGGGAAAAGGTACAAAAAGTCAATCCCGGTTTTGCAGACGTGGTAGATAAAATCAAATCGAAAAACGATTATCCACTTTTTAAAGTTCGTTATCCTTTTGGTAGTAGTATCATTGACACGGGAAAGTTCCAATTTCCCCTTTCAGACGGCTCTCTTGCGCCAATGGATCATCCTGGAATCCCAGATCGTGTTCGACAAGAACTCGGCTATCACAACGGTCATATTCCTCTAGGAATGGTGTTAGATCGATCTGTTGAATTATTTATGCGAACAGAAAATCGTGTCATTCCATTTAATTTGATTAAAGCCGGACGATTAGTCGGTTTAACCTTTGTATTAAGCCCCGTGCATGTATGGCCGCAAGCATGGCATATGACATCCGGTGCACGTTCGATTTTTGTTTTACCCAAAATAACCGATATTCATAATCATCGAAAATTGTGTCGTGAACGTAAGATTAAAATGCCGCTTGCCCGTGATCTTCGCACACATTGGTCATTATTAACTAAAATGGCAGCGGATGAGAATTTTTCCCAAAAGTGGCATACCGAAATCCTTTTTTTCTCAAAAAATTGGATAGACAACAAAAAAAATGATAATTGGTTGCGTTTCAATTATTTTTTGTATAAAGATGGATGGGCTGCGATTGAGTACATGCTGACAAAAACCATGCATGATCATATTTGGGATATTTTGATTCGTGAATTAACACAATACGAAGTAAAAGCAAGCCCTTTTATCATCGATGTGACGAAATATATCATCATGGTAGGTCTTGGCGCGGTCCCCGGATTTTCACCGGCAATTAATGATGATGAAGCGCCTATTTGTGGATTACAGGAAGACTTTATTCAGCATTATGGCTTAAAAAATTATGCGCCAACGATTATGATTCCGCATCATTTTTCCGTCGAAAATAAGCGTCCGGTGTACTGGTCTCTTGCAATGCCAACCCATTTTGAATCAACCGTTAAGCCGAAAACCTTGACAAGTACGATGGTGACATTGCGGGAAATTCGTGAAATGATGTTTCATTTCAAACAGACCATGTTAAAATATTCGAAAACAAGAGATACCAATACTTCTACAGAGGAATTTTTGAATAAAGTACGTTTCGATTTTTTTCACAGCGAACCTGATGCAGAAGGTCAAATACGTTTAAGTTTAGAAATGCCAAAAGAAGACAACTCACTTACATTTTGTTCACAAAATATGGTTCGTCGATTTTCTGATGTCAGCCCTTTTGTGCGCGGATGTGTGCGTTTTAATACTATCTAATTCAACCTTAGGAGAAAATCATGACCGAAAATGTAATTAAAATTGAGGCGATAACAGAAATAAGTGTGCAAGAATCGATTGAAAATTCAACCGCAGTTGCTGCCAATATTATTTCAAGTATTGAAAATAATTCTCTCGATTTAACTTAATTGATTGGTATTTTTATGGCTTTTGTGCGAATACCAAGTGTTTTAATGAAATGGATAAATCCTGCGGAAAAATTGAATATCGCGGGTGATACCGTGAGTGTTGTGTTGCAAAATCTTTTTTTGGATTATCCTTCGCTTAAGCCATTCATATTTCCATCTGATGCGTTATCTCCGTTTATTAATATTTATGTCAATCGCTCACCCGCGCTTCTTTCAAACGCAGTTAAAGAAAATGATGAAATTGATATTGTAGCTGCGCTTTCCGGAGGATAATTTTTGCAGTTTCATGCTTCCGAAAAAACTCGATATGCACGCCAACAATTATTGCCTGATATTGGTGAATTAGGGCAGATGCACCTTCGCAATGCCCGCGTGCTTTGCATTGGTGCAGGGGGGTTGGGTTCGCCATTATTATTATATCTCGCAGCTGCTGGTGTCGGTACGATTGGTATCGTGGATCATGATATTGTTGAGCTTTCAAATTTACATCGCCAAATTATTTTTAATTCGGAAGATGTTGGTACAAAAAAAGTTTCTGCAGCTAAAAATAGGATACATGCATTAAATCCGCATATAGAAGTTCTGAGTTATGAAGACAAAATATCACGAGCCAATGCAGAAAGTATCATTGCATCGTTCGATATTATTGCTGATGGTACCGATAATTTTAACGCACGATACATTATTAATGATGCTTGTTTTCGTTTAAAAAAACCGAATGTGTCTGCAAGTATTTTCCAATTTGAAGGACAATGTAGCATATTCACCGATGATAATGGTCCGTGCTATCGGTGTTTATACCCCGATATGCCTTCTTCTCAATGGATGCCTAATTGTGCTGAGAGTGGAGTATTAGGTGTTTTGCCTGGTATATTGGGCACGATACAAGCGACCGAAGTGTTGAAATGGATTTTAAAAATAGGCAATTCATTAAAAAATCGTTTATTAACCGTCGATGCGCGAGAAATGCAGTTTCGTGAATTTCAGATTGAAAAAAATCCGCATTGTATTTTATGCGGTGAAAATGCATCGCGCGAAAATTTGATTGATAGTTTAATTGATAGAGAGGAGCAATGTATGAATGCTGTTATTCCAGAAATTTCCATTCAAGAGTTAAAAGCTTTGCAAGATAAAGGCGAAGAATTTGTTTTATTAGACGTGCGTGAACCGAGTGAATACGCTGAATGTGAAATGGGTGGTAAGCTCATTCCGATTGGTGAATTGGCAGCGCGCGTGAGTGAGCTCGATCCCACCAAAAAAACGATTGTGCATTGTCGTGGGGGTGGACGTAGTAAGCGCGGTGTTGAAATATTAAAAAATGCAGGATTTCACGATGCGCGTAATTTAACGGGTGGGATTACGGCATGGTTGAAAACTTTTCCCTAAATTCGTCGTCCCGCGACTTGTTCGCGGGATCCAGTGGCAGCTTCTATGTGGCTCTGGATCCCGCGGACAAGCCGCGGGACGACGGATATAAGTTTATTTTATGATAGGTTTTCTTTTTGCTTAAAATAGATAAAAAACTACCCCCCTATCTCCAAACTCTCGGCATCACTCGCGTTGCAGACATTACCGGATTAGATTGCATTGGTATTCCAACAGCGCTTGCCATTCGTCCGAATGGCAAACATATTTCAGTTTCCATGGGAAAAGGTTTGACGCAAGAATCAGCTTATATTTCAGCAGTCATGGAATCGATGGAAATATTTCATTTAGAAAATCCGCCTGCGATTTCTTTTGAAGATATTTATTCAGAAAACTGTGTTTCACCTGCACTTTTTAACACGGGATTTTTTTTAAAAAATAATTGGGATCATGAAGTCCTTGCATGGACTAAAGCATTTCATCTTTTCGACAATAAAGAAATTTATATTCCTCATGCGCTAACCAATCTTGATTCAACGGTTCCATGTGCGCATCGTGCATTTTTCGATGTGAGCACCAATGGCATGGGGGCGGGAGAAAATGTTGATGATGCGATTTGTCATGCGCTTTGTGAGGTGATAGAGAGGGATAGTTTAGCGCGTTTTGCTTTATTGCCTGATCATATTCGTCAAACAAAATTGTTTAATCAAAGTGAAATATCTTCAACAAATCATGACTTAATTGAAAAATTTTTACGACAAAATATGTCTTTGAAGATATGGGATATTACTTCTCATTTTAATATTCCAACTTTTCATTGTGTGTGTCATGATCCAAATCCTTTTCGTTTACAAGGAATTTTTCGAGGAACGGGCACACATTGGAATGCTGATATTGCATTAATACGTGCGCTTTTGGAAGTGGCGCAATCGCGTTTAGCGCTTATTTCGGGATCGAGAGATGATATTTTTGCGGAGCAATATGAAATCAAAGTGCTCTGTCATCCCCGTGAAGACGGGGATCCATTCAAAATAAATCACACGGAGCGTGGGAATGGCAAAATAGATTCGTCAATTTTAAAATCTCAAATTTTAACACGCCTATACGAAAATAATATCAATGATGTATTCATGGTAATACACACAAAACCTGAATTGAATATTCCTGTCGTACAAGTTTTTATTCCAGGTTTGATGCGATGAATATTATTGTTTTTTTAGGTCCATCGCTTGCCATTAATGAAGCGAAAAAAATATTACCCGATGCCATGTATTTACCGCCAGCGGCGGCGGGGGATATTTTGCATGTGATACGTTTAAAACCCAAGATGATTGCCATTATTGATGGATTTTTCGAAAAAAAGGCGTCTATTCTTCATAAAGAAATTTTATTTGCTTTGGAATCGGGGATTGCGGTATTTGGTGCAAGTAGTATGGGAGCATTGCGTGCGCGAGAGTGTCAATTCTATGGAATGATAGGTATTGGCAAAATTTATGAAAAATATTTTGTCGATTGTAATGAAGATGACGCCGTTGCCATGTTGCATGCATTATCTTCTGAGGAATATGCGCCAAAAACGATAGCATTAATGGATGTCATTTTTACTTTAGAAAAAGCAGTAGCATCAAATATTATTGATAAAGAAATCGCATCTTTAATTGAAAAATCAGCGCGAGAGCTTTTTTATATTTATCGAACATTCGAAAACATTGTAGAAAAAGTTAAACAAAATTCTGAAGTAAATATATCTTGTTTTGAAAAATGGATTTTACAAAATGGATGGGTTAATCAGAAAAAAGAAGACGCCATTTCTCTTTTACAATATTTATCAACAAATCCTGAAATTAAAAAAATTAATTTTTGTTTTGCGCGTTCTTTGTTTTTTCGTGCACACTATAAAAATGCAATGTGCCAGCCTTTTCCTTTTGATCACGAAGATTTACCTATTGCTGAAAAAATTGCAATTCAAGCTAAAAATAATGGAATTATTTATCGACAATTGCAGCGTATCTCTTATTTGCTCGCCATATGTTTTGCGCTTTCCAAAAAATATGTTGTAGGAGTGGATTGGGGAAAATTAGATACGCCTCAAAAACGATTTTCTGCTATTGAAAATCTTATGCAGACGCAAACCCATTCATCACATCTATTTTATTTATATTCTTTAATGCGTTTATCATCCGAAAAGGAATATCAATATTATCGTGATCAAGTTTCATCTGAAGATAAAATGGCAGAAATGTTTTTAGAAGATTCGCCTGTAAAATACCGTGTATTTGAATTATGTGCAAAATTGTGGGGGCTGGTTGAGCATTTCATTTCGAATTTTTTACCTCACCCGAAGTTTGTGCAAGTATACAGTGATAAGTTTCGTTTAAAACATGAATTATTAACGCCTGACGATACGATGAAATGGTTACAGCAAAATGATCTTACATTAAAAACCTATCAAGATTTGATGACAATGGCGACTCGGTTTAATTATATTGTGATGCAAAATAATGTGGAGGTCTTAGGTATTTTAGATCATGAAGAAAATATTTGGTGGTTTGGGGATGCGATGGAATTGTCGGGATCAGTTATCTCAATAACGTCGTCCCGCGACTTGTTCGCGGGATCCAGAGCAACATCGTAGGGCTTTCTGGATCCCGCGAACAAGTCGCGGGACGACGAGATTCTTGAAAACTTTTGATATTGTGGCATAATCCGGCCGTAAATAAATAATAACATTGAATAAGGATAATAAATATGAATCTGCGTGCCAGATATCTCGAAGCGCTTAATGCTCTCAAAGAAGAAAATAATAAATTTAGAAAGATAGTTCTTAAAGAGCCATCTGCTCAAACCAAAGAAGAAAATGATGTGTTGAAAGAGCCGCTCAATTTTTTTATGCCTGCTCTTGAAAAGTTACAAACTTTTTCTAAAGATGCTGATGAATTAATTAAAATTCTCAGTCCTGAAGATGAAGAGCAAGTAAAAAATATTTTTGACGATGCACAAAATAATATGGAAATTGCAATATTACGTGTCGATAAGGGACCAAAGATTGATCCTTTTGATTCACGTTCGGTCTCAAAAGCTCTATTTAAGGGTGTATTTGCACAAGCAGAACTTCAAGAAAAAATAGCAAAATGCAAAGAATTTGAAGCCAAGCATGCGTCCAAGGAAACTACTAAACCCGATGTGACCATGACCGCTGAACTCGATTCGAAACCAACACCAAAATCTACGCAAGATGTTATGGAAGATGATGGAGAAGAAATCATGAATCGCATCCGCCGGACGCGTTGTTAAAAACTCTGTCATGCCAGCATGCTTCTAGCTGGCATCCAGAATGGTCTTTAATAAAGACTCTGAATGCCAGAGCCCTTTTATCTGGAATTCGCGTTTATAATAAAGGAAAATGTAATGCCAATAAAAGAAAACCAAATTAACCTTTTAAAAAAAATACTAGCCAATAAAATTTCTACCATAGCAGAAGATTTAAAAAAACATAGTGGTAATCAATTCTATTCAGAATCATGTTTACCCGATGCTGTATGTTATGCAGAATCAGAAAAGGATATTATTGCTCTTACTAATTTTTGCGTGAAATATCAAATTCCAATAATTCCTTATGGAAGCGGAACAAGTGTGGAAGGCCATTTAACGCCAGTATTAGGAGGCATTTCACTTGATTTAAGTAAAATGAATAAAATTATTACGTTTCAACCAAAAGATTATTTAATTGTCGTTGAACCTGGAATATCTTACAACAAATTAAATGAATTTTTAGAACCACATGGCTTCCATTTTCCGGTAGAAGCAGGTTTCGGCGCAAGTATTGGGGGTATGGTTGCAACTAATGCATCTGGTGCAGGTGCAACAGACTCAGGCTCTATGGCACAAAATATACTAGGATGTTCAGTCATTTCATATAAAAATGAAGAAGCTTATAAAATTACTACTGGTAGTCATTCACTAAAATCCTCAGCGGGATACAACATGACTGCATTATTTGCTGGCTCTGAAGGTACGTTAGGAATCATTACAGAAATTTCTCTTAAAATAAGAAAAAATTTACCATGTAACTTTACAATTTGTACTCAATTCGATGATATATCATCGGCTATTGATTTTGTTATTGCAACCAAAGGTATTATACGTTTCAGAAGAGTGGAATTACTTGATAAATTGCAAACTGAAATGTGTATACAATTTTCAAATATTGATATTCTTGATAAAAATAAAAATACTATTCTTATTGAATTATTTGGATCATATGCTGTAATTGAAGATGAAGCAAAAATTATCAATATGAATATAAAAAAATTTGGTGGAAGTAATTTTCAAATTTATAGAGATAAGCAATCAGCGGAATTTATTTGGAAAATGCGTAAAAATGCTTGTCCCGCTGTTTTGAGTTGTTCTTCAAAATCTAAGAAAGCTATGGCAACAGATGCTTGCGTACCCTTATCAAAATTATCGGAATGTATTAATTCGTGTTACGTTGAAATGAAAAAATTAGGAATAAATGCTCCTTTAGTTGCTCATGTTGGTGATGGTAATTTTCATTTTACATTAACAGTGGATCCGAGTGACAAAGGAGAATTTGCTAAAAATCTTGCATTTAATAAGTTCATTGTAAATGAGGCGTTAAAATTTAAAGGCACTTGTACTGGCGAACATGGTATTGGTTTCGGAAAAAAATCATATTTAGAAACGCAATATAAAGATAGTTTATTCTTAATGAAGCAAATAAAAAAAACATTAGATCCTTTAAATATTTTTAATCCAGGGAAAATTATTAATATGGAAAATAAAAATGATCATGATTGTTATAATTCCACTAACTGTTCAGACACCTCTTATTCTGAACCGAAGATAAGGGCAAAAATTTAAAAAATAATAATTCAGGATCAAATTTATAATTAATTTTATTTGTATCGTATATATTAATTCCTTCTTTTCGTTTTAGATAATTCATCAGAAAGAGAAGAGGGAAGATCATTATTAGGGAATAAACCATTTTTAATATCCATGAGGATATAATTAAACCTAGAATACCTTTGATCGGTATTACACCAAAATATGTAATAATATATGTTATGATATTAAAAACAATTTCAGAAATAGCTGTTGACCATAAGCATCTTTGAACAAAATATTTACCCTGAAAGAAAAATTTAAGACGAGTGATTTTATAAATATTTGTTAGATCGCTAAATAGTAAACCAATTAAACAACCACCTACCAAGCGAATCCCATGCCCAAAAGCTTGGATAAATACTTCTTGATGTGGGGCTGTTTCTACTGATGGCATTCGTACTATGATGGCAATTATTGCTGTAAATGCAGAAAGACAAAATACGCTTGAATAAATCATTCGTAAAGCCAGGTCTCTTCCATATGCTTCTGCAACAGCGCCTCCAAGTAGGTAGGTTAAAGGAAAGATAAAAATTCCGCCTGGCTCACTGAAGCCGAAAAAATTTATAATTTTATATGGCAATAACGTTGATGCAATAAGAAGAGTACAATAAAACATTGAAATAAAAGTGAAATATTTAAATTGTTGATTAGGTCTTTCGTGAATCATTTTTAGTTATTTCCGTAAATATTTTTTTATGAATTCCATTCCCCATATGCAACCAATTTTATGAGCGTCTAGAGAAGAAATATTTTTGATTAAATTTTTGTCTAGGGAGGCATTTTCTGCCGTGACAGTAATCTTATTTTTAGTGATAACATTTGTAAAAGTTAGCATTTCGCTATTTGTTTCCTGACAAAAAAAAGTATCTGATAAAACTAATTGGCTTTTATGATATGTGATTTCAAATAATTGTTTTATATCTAATGGAGAAAAGTATTGAAAAAGATTTTCGTCAATAATTTTTTTAGGATCAACTTCAAGAACATGCGATTGTCCAGAAAATTGAATTTGTGCAAGAAGCTCACTTTGTTTTTCGATGATTTTAATTAATTTACACGGATATGGTAAAGCTTTTTTTTCCAATTGAATATACTTTGTAGTTAACCACTGAATAATATTAAAAAGATTCAGTTCTTTTTTTTTCATATGTATTTCCTTATTCGTTAATCTTGTGATCATATATAGTTCTAATGACCGTACCTATAATTCTATCTTTTATAGAAATTTTTCGGATTGTATCAAATTTATTATTAAATGCATTAATGAAGTTTCCATCGTGATTTTTTATGAAATGGCGCAGGATTGGCTTTTCTGTATTATAAATTTGTATAATAATGTAATTATTATTTTGCGGTAATAATTCCGGTTCGACAATAACTTTACAATTTTCTAAAAAAAGGGGCTCCATGCTTTGATCAGAAACATTCATAGCAAATGCCCTTTTACTAACTTTGCATTCGGAAATTATAAATTTGGTGGGTTTGTATTTATCGATTTCAAGGATTTGGAATTCATTAAATAAAGGGATTTCGTTCCAGCCAAAATGATTATTGGATGTGTATCCTTTCCAAGTTGTTGTTACATCTTTTTCTCCGATGAATTCACTTAATGATAGCATAAAGTAATCAGCAAGTGGTTTCATCGTTAATAATTTGGGATTTTTATTTTCTCCCGATAATAAACGATGAATGATGGGTTGTCTAACATTTGTTCGTCTGCTAAGTTCACTTTCAGAAATATTTGCTAATAACATAAGTTTTTTTAAATTTTTGGCAATATTGGGGTAAAATTTTTTTTCCTTAGAAAGACTTATTTTTTTTTTCGATTTAGACGAATTATTTTCCACAAATATTGTCTCTTAAAATAATTTAATAATTAATAAAATTGAATTTAATAAATGTATCATTTTTTTAAATAAGCAACTATAAAATTTTTTATACTCCAAAGTATTGATCATTATAATATTATACTTTAGAGTATATTCGGATTAGATTTTGAAGGATTATTAATTTATGGCAGCATTGGAACCCTTGTGTCATTTATTTGGAGTAAACCCAAATAAATTTTCAAAATATGAAAATATTTTAATCGAAACAGATATTTTTATAAGAATATTTGAGAAACTTAAAGAATTTTACAGGCAGCAACATTCTATTCACTCTTTTATATCGTTAAAATTAAATGGAGACATGATAAACATGATGGATTCAAACATAGCAAAGCATATTATTAATGATATTACCTCTACAAATGAATATACCATCCAAGGAATTTCAAATTATACAAGCATTCATGTAGATATACTCACTGATCTTGCAGCAGGATTAAATACAAATCCATTGTTAACAAATTTTAGAAGAATAGTTGAATTACATCGAGAGGTTAGGCCTAAGTTATATCATACAATAGCAAAAAAAATTATTGCTGAGTTTGAATTAATTTGTGAGGATGTAGACTCAAGTATATAAGTTGTTAAACTTTTCAAAGGCGCGATGATTATTTAAAAAATCACCATACATTCCTTATACTAGTTATATACATTCAAATTATTGTATCCTTTTTGTCATCCTGAGCGGAGCGTTGAAATCTTTTTAATTTTCGTTAGACCTCTCGCTTTCGCTAAGGATGAGAAGGTAATTTTGGTAATATTTTAATCAAATTTACTGATTTTTGCTAAGAAAAATAGACAAAAAAACTAAAATTGTTCATAATTACGCCTCAATATTTTTTGAGGCAGTCGTGATGGATAGTCATCGTAGTAATGGCATATTAACGGGTCGAACGAAAACGGTATTAGAAGATGTTTTAGGAAGAAAAGAAGGTCAGCGCTTAAAATTAAAAGAATCCAGCAAAAACATGCTGCGCAAAAGAGCGAAAGAATTAATTGTTGATCTCCATGAAGCCAAATTAATACTCGATGAAAAAGATATTCCCAGCAAACGACAAGCATTATTATCTGATAAAAAAAATAAAAAAATGTTCGATGTGCTCACTTTCATAGGTCCAAATATATTTATTACGGATCAAGATCCAACAGATTATCCTCCGCATTTTTATCCTTTGATACGGAAAGAAGAAAGTGACTTGGGAAAAAATACTTATACATTATATTGCTATAATTATAGCGAAGATCCTGCCGTTATAGAAAAAATAAGTTTAGATGCTACATCTTCCATTTCAACTTCCGAAAAACTTTTTTTCGATCATCCAGAAGATACTTTTACTCCCATGGTCCTTTCTCCGGGAGAACGATTTGAATTACTCAAAGATATCGATATTAATATTTATAAAAAAGGAAATTGTGGTTCTTTTTATAAATTTAATTCTTTATTATTTGGTATTGGATTTATTTATTTAGTGGAGAAAAACCACTGTGAGATTGATGATTTAAAGTTAACTGAAAAGGAAGTGATGGATGATCCCCTCTTTGGTTATAAAGTTTTTTTAAATGGTAGGGAAGCTTCAGGAATCATTTCAGAAAAAAATAATTTTTATTATTTTAAGGATTATAGTCAAGCAGGAATTTATGCGACTGAGCCTTTTACCTATACATTAAGAATGAACATTAAAACTCGGAACGAAAATGGTCTTTATCCTTCTCCCGTTGAAATATTATCGGGTAAATCTGATAAATTATTTTTTACCGAGCTTTCTAAAGACTACACGATACATACTAATACTTTGAAAAAAAGTATTGCCAAAAGTATTGAGAGAAATTATTCGGCAAGACCTTTCCAACCTTTTGCAGTCAAAAATATTATTGCGTATGTAAGAAGATCCACGCCTGAAAATAAGGTCGCTGAAGTGCTTGATTTTTCTGGTGGCTGGGGAAATCGTTTATTTGCATTTTTATTAGATAAATATACTAAAAAAATATCTATCAATGATGCAAATCCTAAAATGATAGCACAATATCGGAATATTGTTGAAAAATATAATTTAGGTCAAAAGGAGGTTGAATTAACCTGCTTCCCTTTTGAATCATATCCAGAAGAACAATTACTTGCAAAAGTGAATCGTTATGATTTAGTTCTTACTTCTCCGCCATATTTTAATAAGGAATTATATGAAGGGGATCGATCTTCCCATCAGCTGTATTCGACCTATTCTGCTTGGGCGAGCTCGTTTTTAGCGAAGTCTATACACAATTCTTATCGTATGACAAAAGAAAATGGTTATATCGTACTTTGCATTGCAAATATTAAAATGCATAGAAATGAGTTCGCAATGATTGTTGATGATACACAATCGGAAATGCAACGTTATTGCAGTAGTGTGACAAAAGTTTTATATGGGAATCCTTCTTTTATTCGTAATGCAATCACACCTGAAGTTTTTGTTATTGGTAAGGTACAAAAACAGCCTGATTTGTTGTATCAACCTTCTAGTCCTTCACATTTTCATTTGACAAGGATCGGGAATACTAAGAAAAATAAATCCTTAAAAGTGAGCAAGGTTAAAAATGGCTTTATGCAATTTGATGAACTGTTAAAAAATAACTTTAAAACTTGTCAATTGATATATAAAACAGAATTTAAAATAAAAATTACAAAAAATTTTACACCGTGTGATTCCAAAACTTTGTTTGCATTGTTGCACTCGATGTTAGAATTGAAATCAGGGGATGATGTTTTTACTGCAATAAAAACAGGCGAAGATCCGCTTTTGCAAACACCTATTTTGTTGAATGCATCTGCATTATATAAAGATATTGAGGATTATAAGCCACTCATTATCAAAAAATTACTGGCTTTTGTTTTAACAACACCACTGAACAATCATCATAATGCTGATGCGATTAAAGAATTCACATCAAAGGTTCATCAGTATGTGAAAAAACAAAAAATTGAAGTTGCAAAAGCAAAACACCAGAAAAAATTGGACGAAGAAATTGTTAAACCATTGACTTCTCGTATGGGATTGTTTGCAAAGAAGCGAAAACTGAAAGAAAATTATCAAACCACCGCAGAGTTCACTGCATCTGATACTTCAAATTTATACCTTGAAGAGACTAAATCAATGTTATCAACTGTTCTGTCATTCCCTTTGAATGAGTCTTCAGAGCAGCCAACATTGCCAGAAGGTATTCAATCAAAACGCCCGCGTTTGAAGCAAGATATAGAGTCATTACATATCGGGAGACCTTTTCGATCAAAGACTTCGCCTTTAAGACAATATTCGAGTTTTTTAGCAACAACTACAGAACAAACTGAAATGATGGAAGTTGATGAAGAAAGCATAATCAAACAAGTTATTTAGTGTTGGCTATACGTTTATTTTCATCTTGAAAGCTTGACCAATGCAAGCAATAATGTTTGCGTTTATAACAATATGATATGGAGAATCGAAATGCTAACAAGAATTCAGTCTGGCGATATTATTAATTTTATTCTTGGCCAAGAAGGTGCTAAAACACTAATGGAGATAGAAAAAATAGTAAATGATGCAAAAGAACCCGAAGACATTCATTATAACAGCACAATAATAGCGGAAGGATTAGCCACATATAAAACGATGCAACAGCATATTTATCGTAATAAATGGAGAGAGGGAATTAAGGGCGGAGCAATTGCAGGTTTGCTCATTGCTGGTATATCTCCTGCGGTTTCTTCTAATGTTACTTTGGAGTTCGCTGCATTGAGAATGTTTTCAGGAGTTGTGGCAGGAAGTGTCTCGTCTTTGGTTTATAGAGATCTGAATCAGTATTGCAATAAAGAAAAAAAACGTGAGGCTCAAATTGGCGTTTTATTGGATGTTGCCAATAATAAAAAAGCTGGATTAGAAAATACCCTAAAGCATACGAAATAATTTTGTCATGTCAGTTACTGTTTTGTCATTGCGAGCCCAATTTTTTTATTGGGCATGGCAATTAGTCTTAAATAGTCATGTTTTCAAGGAGAATGATTTGACTTCCCCACGTTTTTCATCAGAATTAAAAGAAATTTTTTGTGAAAAAGATATTTATTATCCTCAAAGTGTCGAAGAAGTGAAGCAAATAATTTTATTTGCAACGAAAAATTCGCATCTTGTTCGAACGGTAGGCTCTGGACATTCTCCTTCCGCTTCCATCTATGGTGAGGAAGAGAATGTAATTAAAATATGTTTAGACGGTGATCTTCGAAAAATTCATTCGTTCGAGGTTAATGAATCCAAAACGGAAGGCTTGGTAACGGTTGGAGCAGGGTGTTACTTAGGTATTAATCCAAAAGATCGGAGTTCCACTTTAGACAATTCCTTTAATAAACAGATTGATGATAGAGGATTTGCTTTACCCATTTTAGGCACCATCAGTCATCAAACCGTGGCGGGATGTATACAAACGTCAACCAGTGGTGGATCTAATCAACATGGTCTCGCCGATGTGATTCACGCATTTGAATGGGTAAATGGTTTAGGTGAAATATGTTACGCTGAAAAGGGCGAAGCTAATTTTAATGCGGTCGGTGTATCGATGGGTTTGCTCGGTGTCATTACGCATATTACCTTTAAACTTCCGCAAAAATTTTTCGTGCAAGGCGTGGAAGTGAATCACAACATGAATGATTCTTTTTTAGCGAAAGATAGCAAAGGCAATTTTAGTAAATTAAGCAAAACATTATTTGAGGAGCAAGAATATGCTCGTTTAAGTTGGTTTCCTCAAAAGTACGTCCAACGTGTCAATGAGTGGACGGGGCGTTCGACGTCACCTGACGCAAAAGAAATTCCTTATCATCATCCCTTGGAGCCATATACCTATAGCGTACTTGCAGCAGGTGCTTTAATTATCGGTAATCAATTGGCAACGATTGGGACTGAATTGGCGCAGCGCTTATTAGGGATTTTAATTAGACCTTTTGTCATGTTGGGAGATGGTCAAGAATATTGTGACGTATGGTATAAAACTCTTCCTAATGATGACCAAGCGCATTTCGATCATCTCATTTCTCTTTCATTCAGCGAGTTTTGGTTCCCACGCGAAAGAATAAATGATGTGATGCATACTATTGAAGAATTAGTTGCAGCGAATCCTGAAGCCGCTGGTAATTTTGTCGTCGAGATTTACAGCGCAAAAGCATCTCCGTTTCTTTTAAGTCCTGCCGAAGGGCGTGATGTGTTTAGGGTGGATTTATGCTGGTATAACCATAATAGATGTGGAGATGCGAATAGATACTTTGGATTTTTTTGGGAAAAATTATTAATGATTCCAGGTGCTCGATTACATTGGGGAAAGTATTTGCCAAATATCGGAGAAAAATATGGTGAATTTGAATTTAAACCTGAAATTTTACAAAATAATTATCCGAAACTTTCTGAGTGGCTGCAAATCAGAAAAAAAATGGATCCAAAAAATATATTTGTGACGGATTATTGGGATCGGTATTTAGGGATTACTCAATCTCTTGAAATGAAAAGTAGCTTAGCGGATGTGAGGGGGACGATGTTTACGAAAGATGAGGTTAATCTCGGAAAAATTTCCCCGTTTGACTTCGTCAGGCGACCTTCTTTGTAAAGGCATAGTTGCCTAATTAGAAGCTTTGTCATGCCAGCCGAGCGTAGCGAGAGGTGGCATCCAGTGGGCACATAGCGAAGCCTCTTGGATGCCAGCTTAAAGCATGCTGGCATGACATAGTTGATGACGGAGCTACTAACCTAACAATTTAAATTCTTTATCCGCTTTTTCCGCTACATTATGCTTACTACTCAATTTTGAATTCGAAAATAGCATATTTTTGTCATTTCTCGATGATTGTAAATATGGATTTTTTTGATTTGATAATACTATTTTACATAATTCCTCTAAAATAGGATTGGGATCAATTTTAAAATTAATATAGTCATCATCATGTAAAATATAATCTCCTAAGGGAATATGAGTACCCAGTTCGGCCAATAGATTTTTTAATTGGCTAGTAAATTGTTGAAAACTATGATTATCGCTCATTGAATTATATTCGAGATAATCATAACCAAAGTTTTTGCATAAACTAATTAACTCGATATCCAAATTGGCTTTTATACAAGCCTGAATGGTTTCTGGATTATATTCCTTCATAAAAAATAATCGAAAATCCTCGCGATGTAAATTTCCTTTTTCGTCATTAGCAAAACCTGCAAGAGATGCAAATGGATCTTTCAATTCTTTCACATCCATCAATGGATTCCATTGTTCTGTAGATGCTTCCTTATGTAATGTTAAATAAGTATGAATACTCACATTGTCCGAAATCTTATTTGTCTTATTATGCTTATCGGCAGCAATATGAATAATAGAAGTTCTTTTTTCCGCAAGCCATTTCGCTAACGATACTGAAGATTTTAAATCGATGAGCACCGATGCGATGTGCCCAGATATACCTGGGGAACACATAGATAAATTCTTACAAAGAATTGAATATTGTTTAGTTTTTTTGGATAATTCAACAAAATCATCATTTAAAATCTTGTAAATTTGTTCTAAGTTATTTTTATTGTTTTCAAAGTAATGATTTAATTGCATACCGGAATATTCTTCCGTAAAGAAATTTTGTTGAATGCTATGTAATCCATGTTTTTCGCTGGTCCCGCAGCATTTATTTATCACGCCCCAATTTTCAAAACTATTCAAAAGTTGAGTAAATTGTTTTTTAAATTCAGTATTTTTCCCCCCTTTTTTATAAGTAGAGACGGGTGAGGCTTTATAAATTTTCATCTCGCGAGTAGGTTTCATTAATGGTGGAATGGCGAATGCTTGTTTGGGAAGATTTTGAAATATCGTGACGAAATCATACCGTAAATCCGCACCAGCTTCTTTTAATACATCTTCAAATTTTTTATTTTTGGATAATAGAGCAGCGGTTAAAAGTGTATTGCCTTCCGCATCAACCATATTGATTATTTTTTTGAAATAATCTTCCCGTACGGAAGTTTTTAAGAGCATGAACGTTTCTTCATTAATGGTTTCTATAGAAGATTTGAGTAAGTTGAATAATGCTTTTTCTGGGCTCATTCCTTTTTCATCTGCCATAGAGAGATCAATCGATTGATCATCTAATAATATATCCGCTAATTCTTTAAATTTTTTATGATGAATCAATTGAATAAGATGTGTGTTTAATATTTTAGTTTCAACATCAGGTGATGTTTTTTGCTCAATTAAAATTTTTTGTACTTCCGTAGGATGAATGGTAATTAATTGCTTGTATTCGTCATATTTATTTTGGTTAATACAATTTATTAATTTATTTTTTAAAATATCATGCGCCGTCTCGCCAGTGCTGCTAATGAAATCCCAATCAACTTCTTTGAAAGTTAATATTTTTTTTAATTTGGTATAGTTATTGTCTTTTATCAATTCTAACATATGCCATGATAAACATTTTGAATAATTATATCCGCTTTTATTGGTAGAAAGTGGATCGGCTTTTAGTTCTAATAAATTGTCAGCAATATCTTCATTTCCATTTAAACCAGCCCAATGCAACAATGAATTTTGCAGCTCGTCTTTTTTATTAAGAAAATCTGCGAATCGATCACTTAAAGTATCTTGCCATTGTTGTAATTCAGTCAAATTATTATTCTTAACTGCTGTTATTAAACTTTTAAATATAATTTCGGGTGGATGTTTTTTTACGTTTTGTGCCATGAATTGAATATTGATATCGACTTCTTTTTTTTCTAAGATTGTTTTCATTGTTTTGAAATCTTTTTTTTGTGCTAATTCATAAATTGAAATACTTAAATTATCAATATAATTTAAATTTTGATAACCCCGCACTTCTGGATTTGCTTTTGCATTTAATAAAAATTCTGTGGTATCCATAAGACCTAAATAACCTGCCCAAAGAAGCATAAAATCATTTTTGTTATTTGCCATATTAATAAAATCTTGAAAACGATCATTTAAACAATCTTGCCATTGTTGTAACCGAGGTAAATTAACAATGGCATTAAAAATGCAATGAAAAATTACAGCTGATGGAGTTATATTATTTTTTTTAATATCTAAATTAATGTTCGGTAGTGCTAATATTTTTTTAATTTTTTCTATCTGATTTTCTTTAGCCAACGTAATAATGGCGATACTTAAATTATCGGTATATGTAAAATTATTAGAGTCAAGTTCGAGCGCATCGGCTTTGGCCTCGATAAGTGAGTTTACCATTTCTATATTGCCGAGCTTCGCTGCGATATGTAACAGTGAATCATCATTTATTTTTTTTTGAACGAAATCGTGGAAGCGATCACCTAAACAATCTTTCCATTTATTTAAGTCTGACACATCATTATTTTTTACAGCAATTAAAATATGATCGGATATAAAGTTTTCTGGCGTAATAACTTCTTTCATTAATAGAATTTTTTTTATATTTTCGAAATTTTTGGTTTTTGCGAGATTGTTTAATGAAAGGCTCAAATTTGCATAATAATTTTCATTTTCAAAATCTTTTATCAACGGATCTGCTTTTGCTTCAATCAGTTTTTCGCAAAGATCGATATCTCCTTGTCTCGCTAAACAATTTAAGAGTGTCTCATTGTTCTCACTCTTCGTATTAATAAAAAGATTAAATCTATCTTTCAGTAATTCACGCCATTGATGAAAATCAGATAATTTATTATTTTGTATTGAATCTAGCATCATATTAAAAATGATTGAAAATGCATTATTATTTTTTTCAGTTTTAATATGTAAATTAACCTTATCGATAGCAAGAATTTTGGAAATGGTTTCTTTTTTTAAATATTTAATATGAATACAAAGAAAGAGGCTTAAGTTATCGTAATAATCGTGATTTCTATGACCTTTCGCATGAGGATCAGCTTTGGATTCCAATAGACTTTCAGCAATCTCTAGATTTCCCGTAAATCCTGCCCAATGTAATAATGAATCATTTCTTTTATCCGTTCTTTTATTCGTTTTTTCTAGCACGGTATTAAAATGTTTGCCTAAACAATCTTTCCATTTTTTAAATTTATCTGGTTCATTAAATAGGATGGTTTTCAATAATTTATCAAAAAAAATCGTTGCTAAATCATCTTTATCAGCTTCATATTTTTGAAAATCAACTTCATGATTGCTAATCATTTTTTTTATTTTTGGGTAATCATCGTTATCGATAAGATTGATAAGTTGAGTTTTACGTTTCTTTTGCACGTACTTGCGGATAAACATAGGATTCGCCTTTTTATTATTATTTTTAAGACTTTATTTTTCTTATAAAAAACAAATTTTAACATCAATACTGATGGTAAAACAATGCAAGTGAATAATTTACTACGACAGTGGATTTTTTTGTATTGAATAAAGCTGTGACTGCAAGGTTTTTTCAAATTCTCGAGGATTATGGATATCTCGAAAAGGATCGCTTGCCCCGCCGAACGAATTAATAAAAACGGTGCCATAATTCAACCATTGACCAATTAAGCTTTGATTCACGGTTACATTCGCAAGCGCTGATAATCGGGTGTCATTCGTATGACGAACAAAAAATCCTTCACGCATCATCACTCGAATGTTAGTGACGGCAAATTCAGAAAAATAGTACATTAACAGTTGATTAATCCAATAAAATCCAGCGGCAATCGCAGCAAGGATCGCTGCTTTCTGAACGAATGGATTTGCATTCAAGAGAAAAAATATGGCAAGTATTGAAAAGAAGACCGGAGCCGTAAAAATGATCAAGCTCTTTTTAGTCTGAAAAAGGATTTTTTCATTAGGGACTAAATTTTTTTGAATATAGCTCATTTTAGCATTCACCTCGTCATCAAAACCTGCCATGCCTACCATATTTTAATCAATCATATTAAAGAAGGCAATTGCTTTGCATAAGTCGCTCGTTCTTTCACCGCATTATTCGTCAAGACAAAACCCGCTAAGTTTTTGTCTTGATTATAAAATAATGCGTAAGTGTCGTTTTCTTTCGTCTCAATCATCCACTCCCCAGGCATACCTTTGGGGGGAGGGCAGACGGCAATAGGATGCGCCGGGGTCTTTACGACGACAGGCATGGCGGGGTATAGCACAGGTGTGGGGTTGCCGTTTAGTGTTTGTGCCAATGCTTTCGCACAATTTAAAATAGGGGCAATATAAGGTAATACATGTCCTTCGACTTCAGCGCAATCACCGAGCGCATAGATATTTTTGACACTCGTCTCAAGGTAGCGATTGACTAAAATGCCACGACTAGTTTTAATTTCTGACTTTTCAGCAAGTTCAATATGTGGCTTTAAACCAATGGCAGATAGTACAAAGTCCACTTCTAATTCATTACCGTTGGTTAATTCGAGATTATAGCCGTTTATCATTTTTTCAACACGGGTGGCCGTGCAACCCAAATGAAAAGTCACATTATTTTCTTCCAACGCCGTTTGTAAAATTTTGCCAATATTTTCTGGTATTAATAAATCTAAAGGCGCTTTGGCAGGAGCAATAACATGTACTTTATATCCAGCATTACTTAAATCATTGGCAAATTCACATCCAATTAATCCAGCGCCTAAGATGGCAATCGTTTTTTTATTTCTAATAAGTTCTTGAAAAGTTGCATAATGATAGATATGATTCACCGAAAGCACTTCTTTGGCACCACTTCCTTTTAACTGCGGTTTAATCACTTCTGCCCCACACGCTAATACCAACGATTGATAATGCAAAGGTTCATCACGGATTAAAACGGCATTATTTGGAATATCCAGAGCGGTGATAGGGCATTTGGTAATGATAGTCGCATTTAATTGAATTGCCATCGCTTCCGCGGATGCGGAGATGAGCGAGGTCGAAGTTTTGCCTTGGGTTAAAGCGGTCGAAAGTTGCGGTTTTGGGTAACTTTCGCCTTCATCCGCCGTAATTATGGTCAGAGGAGTTTTTTGATTTAGCCTCCGAAATTCACGAGCGAGTTGATAGCCGGCAAGTCCAGTTCCAATAATGACGATTGGGAGTTGCATGTTTTTTCCCTTATAATGAGTGCTTAAGACGCGAAAAGAATGTAATTATTATATTAAAACTACTGACGCACGTATACGTATATGATTTCTCAAAAAAAATGGTACAAAAATCTCGATTCTTCGGTCCCACCGAATTTATCGGCATGGCTTCTCCATGAAGGGTCATTCATGGAACGTTTAAAAAATCATGGCATTTTCGGTGCAAAAATTACGATTATTAATGAATCGTGGCAATTGCCATTTGATGATGAAAAAGAAATATTACCTATTGAAAGTGAAGCGTTAGTGCGAGAAGTGTGGATTACGAGTGAAAATAAATGCTGGATGTTGGCAAGATCTGTGATTCCATCTGGTTTTTTAAAAGGGAAATTTAAAGCATTACAAGATCTCAATACCCGTCCTATTGGCACTATTTTATTCCAAGATAAAAATATTGTACGAAGTGAGTTTGAATTTCGATTGATTGATCATACATTTGATTTATATCATCAACTCAAAAATAATATGCAAAATACCAAAATGTATGCGAGACGATCTTTATTTAGTATTGAAAAAGATGCATTGTTGTTAACAGAAGTATTTATGCCGGACATGATGACCTTATGAATATAGATACGATAAAACAATATTTCATTTTAATGCGATTACATCGACCCGTTGGAATTTTTTTATTATTATGGCCAACACTATGGGGATTATGGTTGGCAAGTGATGGCATACCAGAATTA
Organism: Gammaproteobacteria bacterium; assembly: GCA_013287025.1. The sequence continues at coordinate 26,724 of JABDEN010000005.1, forward strand.
TCGTTTCTCATGATTTTTATCGCAGGCGTGATTGTGATGCGCTCTGCGGGATGTGTTATTAATGATATTTGGGATCGTCATAAAGATGGATTTGTGGAGCGAACACGAGATCGGCCCATTGCTTCAGAAAAAATTTCTGTGCAATCCGCTATTTTTTTATTTTTGATATTGATGGTATTAGCATTTTTGCTGGTTTTGCAATGTAATAAATTGACAGTGTTACTTGCTTTTTGTGGCGCTCTCTTTGCTGTGGTATATCCTTTGTTGAAGCGCGTGACGCATTTACCGCAATTAGGATTGGGTATTGCATTTACATGGGGAATTCCCATGGCTTTTGCGGCTGTCACCAATTCTGTTCCGGGGAAAGCATGGATTTTATTTTTTGGAAGTGCGATTTGGCCAATCATTTATGACACTCAATATGCGATGACAGATCGAGATGATGATATAAAAATTGGTATAAAATCGACGGCTATTTTGTTTGGAAAATATGACAAATGGATCATAGGGATTTTACAAGCGATCTTTCTTTTTTTATTGGTGTGTACGGGTAAGATTTTTCAATTGGGCGATGCATATTTTTATGGTGTAATAGTGGTTCTGCTATTATTTTTATACCAACTTTATTTACTGAAAGATCGAAACCCGCTTAAATGTTTTCAAGCTTTTTTAAATAATCAATGGGTAGGTTTTATTATTTTTATTGGGATTTTATGGGGACAAACGGTGTGAAAATTGTTGCTGATGAAAATATTCCGTGGGTATCGCATTATTTTGGTGATGCAATTTTAAAACCAGGCCGACAAATTACAAGTCAAGATCTTGTCGATGCTGAAATGCTTTTGGTGCGCTCGATTACCAATGTCGATCGAAGTCTACTGCAAAATACTCAAATAAAATTTGTCGGAAGCACGACAACCGGCGCTGATCATATCGATACGGCATGGTTGGATGAAAATAATATTACTTATCGAGTCGCGAAAGGCTGTAATGCCGATGCGGTTCTAGAATATGTCATTGCGATTCTTGCAAGCTTACAAAAAAGAAATTTTTTGCCGACCAAAAAATTACGCGCGGCCGTCATTGGTGTAGGTACCATTGGCAGTAAAGTGGTTGAAAAATTAGAATGGTTAGGAATGGAGGTTATTTGTTGTGATCCCATTCGTGCCATCAATGAACCTGATTTTCAATCAATAGCATTAGACAAAATTTCTGACGTAGATTTTATTACCTTGCATACGCCTTTAACGAACGATGGTGAGTATCCCACCTTTCATATGATCAATAAAGATTTTTTAACAAGACAAAAAAATAATTGTATTTTATTAAACACCAGTCGTGGCGGCGTGATTAATTCTAATGATTTAAAATTGTATGGCGGACATCTCATGTGGTGCCTGGATGTTTTCGAGGGGGAACCTTTTATCGATTTTGAAATGTTAGATGAAGCATTGATTGCAACGCCACATATCGCTGGATATTCAGAACAAGCAAAATATCGCGGTATTGAAATGATTTACCAGGCCGCCCACGAATTGAATATTATTCCTACTGCTTTGCCGCAAATTCATAAAAGAATATCCTGCGATGTAAATTCAATAGCAAAAAATTGGCGTGATGTTGTCCTTCAGATTTTTGATCCTTATGAATTAAGCAGTCAAATGAAGGTGCGGATGATAGAAGATCCGGATCATGCATTTGATGACATGCGAAAAAATTTTAAAACGCGTAATGAGTTTAGGTTTATAGATTTAGTAAATATGAAAGTGGATGAACAGAATAAAAAAGTTTTAGAGCAGTTGGGGTTTGGTTTATAGCTCGTCGTGCGTTGCCGTCGTCCCGCGATTTATTCGCGGGATCCAGAATGGCTTAGTCGCTGTCGCTAGATCCCGCGGACGAGCCGCGGGACGACGGTAGTGAAGTTTAGTAGACTGGGAGCTGCACTTTCCCGGTAATGACAGCATGGACTTTTTTCGCCTACCCCGGAGTGACAGATTTGTTGATGCCTTTTTTAGACGTTTCTAAAACCTCACTCATTTCCTTTAAAATAATCGCAGACTTTTGCGGTAAATTTACTTTATCCTCTGGTATCGTTAATTTTTCGGTTTCTTCATAATTTTTTGTGAGGGTTTGGAAAAAATTGAGTTCTTTTGTTTTTAAAGCCAGCTTGTTTGCTAATCTTGGATTGAATTCTTCAAGTTTTAGAATGGTATTATTTTTTTGTTCATCTTCAGATTTTTGTGACAGTGCATCCTTTTCTTTCGAAAGATGTGCAATATGCGCTTTAAGTTTGGGATTGATAACCTCATTTTTATCATCCGCTTTAAAAAACATGTACGGATTTTGTTTATAATATTCCACGGTACTGTCGTAACGTTCTTCCAGATATTTTTGTTGTTTTTCGAGATAGAGCATTCGACTATGTAATGTTTGCATGAGTTCATGATGAATAGTTAATCCACTATAATTTCCTGCATATTCAAAATGACTGACGATGAACGTGTACAATCCTCTTTTTGCTTTTAATGTGTTTTCTAAATATTTTTGATATGTTTCAAGACGTTCGTGATTCATGCAAAGATCATCTTTGTAGGTTTCAATGTATTCTTCTAGATTTTCAATGATTTCAGGAGGAATATTGAATAAAGAAAATGGTCTGTAATGCATGAATTCACGTAATTTTGCCAATTGCTCATCTATGACAATTAAATTATTTTCATTAGATTCGAGTCTTGCGAGATAATACACATACTTTTGTCTGGCATAATCGACAGGAATTCGGAGTTCATAGGTAATTTGGTTGTAACGTTCAACTAATAATTCAACATGATTTAATAGATATCCATCTTTGAGATGTAGCTCACTTTCCAAATTGTCAGCGATACATGCTAATTTTTCTAAAAGAAAATTTAATTTTTTTAATTGATTTTTTATTCCTTCCGTAAAAGGATTGGATTGTTCCGCAATGATGGCTTGATAATCAAATTGAAAAAGTGAATTGTAAGCGCGTCGCAAGTCTTTCACAAAGGTTGTCATCCAGCCGACACTTTGAAAAAAACCAGATTGTTGATATTCTTCATGATCATTTAATACTTTTTTAATACCAATGACACCATTTAATAATAGCTTAAGATTTTTAATCGTATCGGAATCTTTCGTATTTATTTCATAATAATTTAATATGTTTTCTAGCGAATCTTGCGATTCTATTTTAATTTCGCGTGGAAAATAGTCTTCAGGATAAATACATTTCACCCATCCGTCATTTTTCTTAACCAGAAATGTGACAAAATCATCTTCTTTTTTATCCTTTTTTTCAGACTCGATATCTTTCACGATCATTTGCTTTCTTCGAATATAATTTTCTTTATATTTTTCGAGTGCAATCAATTGTTCAATGCAAATATTTTCTAACTTTTCCAAATTTTCATGCGTAATATATTGCGATAATTTATTGAGTTTTTGAATGAGTTCCGGCAAAACGACGCTAATGATAAACTTTTTCGCCTGCGAGATATAAAGCGTCAAAATATTGTTGGTAGAACTAAATATTTTATAATTTTGGCGAAAATCATAGATATCTTGAATCATTTCCAGTTTGTTAAAAAATGCAATAATAGGTTCACCGTGAGAACACAATTGTTTTTGCGCTGCATTTTCAATCGCATGCAACATGTTTAAGCAAGCTTTTAAATCTCGTATCACCGGAAGATCATGTTCGACAATTAAATATTTTTTTTGCGCGTCACGAAATGAATTTTTAAATTCATGATGAAGTTCCGGTGTTACCATTTCTTCTAAGTGTTTGAGAAGTATTTCATTTAAGATGATGGTAACATGGTAAATAAATTCAGCAGTATTTTGGGAATTATCTGAAAGTTTTTGCAGAAATTTAATAATTTCTAAGATTTGTTCTGGCGTCATCCGTAACTCCAACATTTTATTTTGTGAGGTCCGTTAAGTAAAAACAGACCTTTTAATATACACCACCTGGATTATTTATTGAATCATCATGAGCCGCGGTCGTGTTATCTTGTGTCAGCGTACTTTGATCTTCCTCTGGTACAAATGGTGACATGAAATATTCGAATTTGGCAAGCGGGTCATGCGCGTTGGTTCTTTTGCCGGTTTGTGGGTCAATGCGAACGCTTACAATGCCAGGCGGTTGTAGAATAGGTTGTTCGGGATGATTTTTTAATGCAGTTTGCATGAAGTCGATCCACATTGGCAAAGCCGCTTGTGCACCATATTCATGTAAAGAACGTTGTTCATGATCAAAGCCAAGCCAAGTGATGGTGACAATTTCGCGATTATATCCGGCGAACCATGCATCCACTTCATTTTGTGTTGTGCCCGTTTTCCCGGCTAAATCTTTTCGGTTAAGTACTCGAGCTTGCTTTGCCGAACCATTTTGAATCACATCTTGTAAAGCTGAGGTAATTAAAAATGCATTCTGTGGGCTAATCACGCGAGGCGCATGCGTTGGGTCGGGTTTTGCTTTTTCTTCAGGCTGCGGACAGTCCATACAGGCTGAAAGTGGTTTTGCTTGATAAATGATTTGTTCGCCTTGCTGAATAGAATCAATCGCGTAGGGCACGACTTTAAAGCCACCATTTGCAAAAATAGCGTAAGCGGATGCCATTTGTAATGGTGTCACCATCGCTGTGCCTAAGGCTAACGTTAAATTGGGTGGTAATTGGCCTTTTGTGAATCCAAATTTTTGTGAATATTTAACCGCATAGGAAATGCCGGTTAAATCAAGTAAACGAATGGACACAAGATTACGTGAAAGAATAAGTCCTTCGCGTAAGCGTGTGGGACCATAAAAACGTCTCGAACTATTTTGTGGACGCCATAAGCTATTGTCATTAGGATTTTCCACCACGACGGGCGCATCGTTAATAATAGTCGCGAGTGTGTAACCTTTTTCTAAAGCGGCGGAATAAATAAAAGGTTTGAAGCTTGAGCCCGCTTGTCGATTCGCATTCGTAATGCGATTAAATTTGCTAGTTTGATAATCAAATCCGCCGACCATCGCAAGAATTTGGCCGTTGACGGGATTTAAAGCCACAATGCCGGCTTCGGCTTTCGGAACCTGAGTCAAACGGTACCCTTGTGGTCCGGGTGTGATTCGAACGAGATCGCCCAATTTAGCGATTTCCCCTGCGGTTTTTGGGAATCGATCAAGAAGATCTTCATTAATTTGTTTGCGGGCCCAGCTCAATCCCTGCCAAGGAATCGTTAAAAGAGACCCATTGGCGCGTAAAACTGTCATGGTGTTCGTAGTGATATCAATCACCACCGCAGGCTCTAGTCCATTTACGATTGGGATATTGTCGAGTTTCTTTTCCCATTCTTCCATTTGTTTTAAGTCAGGAACCCCTAAATTTCCTTCTGACCCGCGATAACCATGCCGTTGATCATAAGTGATTAAGCCATCACGAACGACTTGATTGGCCAATACTTGTAAGTGACTGTCGACTGTCGTGTAAACTTTAAAACCATCGGTATAGACTTCGTCTCCGTACATTTGTTGTAACTGTTGTCGTACGAGTTCGCCCACGTAAGGTGCTTTAATTTCTGTTTGTAATTCATGATAATGCGCATTGAGTGGCGCGGCTAAGGCTTTATCATAAGATTTTTTATCAATGTAACCGACCTCGAGCATGCGTTGTAATACATGGTCTCTACGCTTTTTGGCGGCGATGGGATTCGTTAAAGGGTTTAAGGCAGAAGGTGCTTTGGGTAATCCTGCCAACATCGCAAATTGATCAAGTGATAATTGATTTAAAGATTTGCCATAATAAACTTCAGCCGCGGCTTCGACGCCATAGGCGCGCGAACCGAAAAAGATTTTATTAAGGTAAAGTTCGAGGATTTTTTGTTTGCTGAGGGTATGATCGATTTTAAGCGCAAGCAAGATTTCTCGTAATTTACGTCCAAAGGTTTTATGACGCGTTAAATAAAAAGTGCGGGCGACTTGCATAGTGATGGTGCTGCCGCCTTGTTCTTTGCGGCCGGTGGCAATCAATTTAATGCTAGCACGCATTAAACCTGGGATATCAATGCCAGGATGTTGAAAATATCGTTGATCTTCAGTCGCAAGTAGCGCATTAATGAGTTGTTTTGGAATTTGATCATAAGGGACTGGGATACGACGAATTTCACCATATTCGGCAATCAATTTGCCATCATGCGTAAAAACTTGTAGTGGGACTTGTAAATGAACGGTATTTAATTCTTTGATATCGGGTAGTTGAAATTCCATGTAATATATGATGCCTGCGGCGGCTAAGCCCACTACCACCACACCCAGAATAAATAATTTTTTTATAAAGCGTAAGAAAGATCTCATATCATCAAACATTCAATCATGAAAGTTGCATTTTACACTAAAAGTAGCGAAAATATTACACTTCCCATCGTTTATTTTGTGTTTTTTTTGTAAATCCGACTTCAAATCTTCCCAAATCGTTCAAAAGACTTACAGCCTTTGGCAATTTTTCATTTTTAGGAGATATTTATTGCAAAATTTTATTCAAAAAATATCGCGATTAGCGATAAAAAATACCAAGATTTTTTGTTGGTGGATGGCGATCTTGGCATTTTTTATGTGGGTGATTCCGCACTTTTATTTTTTACATCGTATTCAGCAATTAAAGAATGAGGTGGTGGTGTTAAAAAATAAAATCGAAAAAAATCCAAAACCAAAAGACCCGAATGTTTTTACCAAAACGCTTGACGATGCCGCGCTTAAACAAAAATGGTTATCCAATTTATTTTCTTCGATGGCTAACAGTCAAATTCAATGGAAGCGCGTGATTGATCAAAAAGACAAACTCATTTTAGTAGGAGAGTCTCCAGAATTTTTGCAACTTGAACACTTTTTATTTGACACTAAAAAATCCCATCTTCGCTTTATCATTCAAAAAATCGAGATGATGAGTACGTTACATTTTGAATTAATCATGGATAAAAAAAATGGATGATATGCGCATTCGAATTATTATTTTATTTTTGGTAAGCGTAAGCAGTATATGGTATCTCGATTTTCCTTACAAAATATCGGAAATTAAGGATCTTAAAGCAAAATTATTGACATTAGATAAACAAAGCAACGTCACTCTGGCGCGTCCATCCACAATGTTTCTTATCAAAGATGAACGAGGGGCCGTTGAAATGTTGCAGGATTTTATAAGCTATTGTAACCATCAAGGAATTTTGATTAAAAAAATAAGTAATGTTCAACATGTCAGGAAAAATGGCTTTCAGGAAACACGTTTTTCTTTGCAAATTATCGGTGATTTTATCCCACTCATGACAACTTTTGAGAAGTTTGATTCGCCAATATTGTTACAACATTTTACGATGGACATTGAAGATAATATGGCGTTGATGAAAACAAATATCAGCATTTTTCATGTGAAAAGTAAATTAACGCGTCGTATTGTAAGCTTCGGTACGTTAACAGCGAATGGAGCGAATTTCAGCATTCATATTTTATCAAATGGCAAAATATTATGGAGAAAAATATGAAAAAATGGTGGATCTTATTTCTTATTTTTTACGTGACGTATGCGCACGCCTCCATTATTTCGATTGATACGGAAAATATTTCTTTAAAAAATGCGATTCATATTCTTGCCAAATGGACAAAACAAAATGTCATCGTGAGTAGTTCTGTTTATGGAACGGTTTCACTTCATCTCAATAATGTGGATGCAGAAAAGGCATTAACCGCTTTATTGCATTCTCATGAACTCACCGAATGGAAAATAGATGATGTCTGGTTTGTGGGAAAATACGCTGAATTTTTAAAATATAAAGAAGATAATGCAAAATTAAAAATTTCTTTAGATGAAACGGAAATTTTAAAAACACGTATTTGGCATTTGCATTACGCCAAAGCAGATACGATGCTGGCTTTAATTCAGGATTCAAAAAATTCATTGTTATCCAAGCGCGGCATGATACGTTCCGATTTGCGCACCAATATTTTGTATGTCCGAGATACTGAGGATCGGATGATGGATGTCGCGCGTTTTATTGCAAATCTTGACGTGCCAGTTCAGCAAGTGTTAATTGAGGTTTATCTTGCGAGTGTGGATTGTGACTATGAAAGAGAATTAGGCATTCAATTCTCATTTCAAAATGGTTTCTCCATCGCGAAATTGCAAAGTGAGGCATTAAATATTCAATTGGGTGCGCTTGAAAAAGAAGGACATGGTGAAATACTTTCGAATCCAAGTCTTTTAACTGCTAATCGGGAAGCCGCTTCGATTGAGTCGGGTGAAGAAATTCCTTATCAAGAAGTCAGTCGATCGGGTGCAAGCGGTGTTGTTTTTAAAAAAGCGGTATTGAGCTTAAAAGTGACGCCAGAGGTGATGCCGAACGAACAAGTATTATTACAAATAGAAGTCAATCAGGACAAGCCCAACAAACGTGTCGTTTTGGGGGTTCCTTCCATTACCACACGCCAAATGCACACTAATATTAGGATAAAAAGTGGGCAAACTATTGTTTTAGGAGGTATTTATGAGTCAAGCCATCAACAAGATCAGCAAGGAATCCCATTTTTAGGTAAAATTCCTCTTGTAGGTTGGCTGTTCCATCAGCAAAATGTGTTAAATACAAAACGAGAATTGCTGATTTTTGTGACCCCTAAAATTATTATCGAATCTTAAGGCATGAAATGAAAAAAGTTCACTCGCAAAATATTTTTTTGATTGGTCCCATGGGCGCTGGGAAGAGTAGTGTCGGAAAATTCCTTGCCAATAAACTCGATATGCATTTTTATGATTCAGACGAAGAAATTGAAAAAAGAACGGGAGTAGATATTGGTTGGATTTTCGATATTGAAGGTGAGACAGGTTTTCGAAAACGTGAAAATATAGTCATCACAGAACTTGCCAATCTTCCAAACATTGTATTGGCGACCGGTGGCGGCTCAGTTGTCATGTCAGAAACGCAAGAAGTATTAAAAAAACACGGTTTTGTTATTTATTTAGAAGTTTCATTAAGTTATCAACATACTCGCACGATGAATGAAACAAGACGCCCCTTGTTACGTGTTGAAAATCGCGAAGAGGTCATTGAAAAACTCCACGCTGAACAGGTTCCCATCTACGAATCACTCGCAGATTATCGCGTTTTAACAGATAATCGTAGCGTCCAAGCCGTTGCAGAAGATATCATGCATTTTTTAAAATTTTCGAAATAGTCATTTGAGGAGTGTTTTTATGTTAGGTCCTATATTTTCCCAGGCATTAGCACGTCTAGATAAAGCGGCTAAATATGCCAACATCGATGCTGAAGCCCTGCAAAAATTAAAACATCCTAAAGCTTGTCTTGAAGTTTCTATTCCAGTTCGTATGGATGATGGTAGTTTGAAAATATTTACGGGTTATCGCGTGCATCATAACGATCGTCGTGGTCCCGCAAAAGGTGGCATTCGTTTTCACCCAGGCGTGACTTTGGACGAAGTGAAAAGTTTAGCTTTTTGGATGTCGATCAAATGTGCAGTTGTTGGAATTCCTTTTGGGGGTGGTAAAGGCGGTGTGATTGTTGATCCGAAAGCGCTTTCGCGAATGGAATTGGAACGCTTAAGCCGTGGCTATATCGAACAAATCGCGAGCTTCATCGGCCCTGATACCGATATTCCAGCGCCTGACGTTTATACCAATGCCATGATTATGGGTTGGATGATGGATGAGTATTCGACAATCGTAAGACGTCTTTCTCCGGCAGTTATTACCGGGAAACCTATTCCATTAGGTGGAAGCTTGGGGCGTGATGATGCAACCGCGCGCGGCGGATTTTATTGTTTGAAAGAATTAGAAAAAAAACGCCAATGGAATCCACGAGACATTCGTGTCGCCATCCAAGGTTTCGGTAACGCGGGTCAACATATTGCAAGCTTATTGCATGCAGAAGGTTATAAAATTGTTGCCATCAGCGATTCGAAAGGTGGTATTTATCGAAAAGAAGGTCTCGATGCGCCGAGTATTATTCACATCAAAAATAGCGCGAAGGAATTGCAAGCCGTTTATTGCGAAAATTCCGTTTGTCAGGTAGTCGATGCTGAAAGAATTACGAATGAAGAATTGCTGGAATTGGATGTTGATATTTTAATTCCTGCCGCTTTAGAAAATGTGATTACGGAAAAAAATGCATCAAACATCAAAGCGTCAGTCATTCTTGAATTAGCGAATGGGCCTGTGGCCAATGAAGCAGATTCAATTCTTGAAGAAAAAAATATTTTAGTAATTCCCGATATTTTAGCAAATGCTGGTGGTGTGACGGTCAGTTATTTTGAATGGGTGCAGAATAGAGCGGGATATTATTGGGATTTAAAAACGGTTCATACTAAATTACACGAGATTATGGTACGTGAATTTAATTATGTGTATGGGTTAATGGAAAAGCATAAAGTGGATATGCGTACAGCGGCTTATGTGCATGCATTAAATCGTCAAGCAGAAGCCGTTACTGCTTTAGGCACGCATGAGTATTTTGCGAATCATGTGAAATAATTGAATAAACTTGTCATGCCAGCTTAAAGCATGCTGGCATGACACATGGTTTCTTGACCACCCTCATCAAACATGTAAAGCTTAAATTTTATAATAAAAGGATTTTGTTATGTTCTTTAGATGTGCTCACTCCCCAGAAGAAAAAGCATGGGATATAGAATGGCAAGCCGCTTCCCTCCAAGCAAAAATTTATTGGCACACATTATTTTGGCAAGAAGAAAGTCGTCATTTTCACAAAATTTTTGAGACACAAATCGAAGAAATTTTTGAAAGAATATCATCAAATCGAGATTTTATTCGATTATTTGATGACGATGATTTAGGTGATACCATTTTTATGATACTGGATGATTATAAAAATGCACTGTTAGACGAATTATGGAGTCGCCATACATCTGATAATGTCAGACATGTCATGAATGCGGCGAGAGCATTAGAAAGAGCAAGTCGCGCGGCAACATTTCAAGATGCTGCACAGTTTACGGCATTCAATGATGCACGCGAACAATTTAAAAATAAAATTGCGCATTCCACTTTTGGTCCCACAACCAAAATGGTGGGGGGTGTTTTGCTTTCTTATTATGTAAGTGCTGCTGCATTCTTTAGCGTCGTTATATTATGTTCTCTTTGTCCACCTGTTCTGGGATTAGTCGCAACAATTGCTTGTGTATTGCCATTTTTATTAGGTACTAAGTTTAGTATAGCGCGTTATAAAGCAAACGTAGATTCCGAAGATGCGGGGGAGATTGTTGCGACGAAATTGGATTCGTTGAAGTTAGGGTAAAAATCAACTTTACAATATGACCATAAATGACTATAATATGATTATATATAGTCATTTAGGGGAATATCATGAAATCTGTGAATATTGCTAAATTTAAAGCAGAGTTAGGTAAATATCTTGGATATATTCGTCGCGGAGAAGAGATTATTGTATTGGATCGAACTCAACCGCTTGCGCGGGTCATGCCTTTTAAAGCTGTTTCTTCCAAGTTAGTGATGGAGGCACCCTTGGATAAAGATAAGCATCTTTGGAGTTTGCATTTTAAGCCGATATCAAATAAAGACGTAGACAGTTTAAAGTTTCTTATTGAAGAACGAGGTGAGCGATGAAAGCCTATGTTGACTCTTCTGTTATTCTTAGAATTATTTTTGCAGAAAAAGATGTTTTAAAAATACCAAAAAATATTTTGGTATTTGCTGCAAATGAAATATTAAAAATTGAATGCTTTCGTACGATTGACAGAATGAGACATACGCTCAATATTGCAGACGATGAAATTGCTGAGAGACATGCGGCATTTCACAAAACACTACGTACGCTACATTTATTTAAATTTACGGATGCAATTGTTCAGCGTGCTTGTGAATCATTTCCCATTACTTTGAAGTCATTAGATGCTATTCATCTTTCAACTGCAACTCTTTGGAAGCAAGAAGAAAATACAGATATTTTATTTTTAACGCATGATATACAGCTTTCAAAAGCTGCGCGTGCCTTGGGTTTTGAAGTGTTGGGTGTTTAAGTTCCAAAAAGAATTGAAATTGGCGAGAAAGCGCTTGTTGGAGGTAAAAAACATGACATATAAACCTGTATTTTCCCATAACGATATTCGTCGTGAAGTATTAGATGATCCTGAGGCAAAAGCTATATACGATGCCACTAAGATGCAGATTGAGATCGCAATAAAATTAAAACAGGATGGAATCGAAAAACTCATTGGCATGAAAAAACAAGATGCCAGCTGAAAGCGTGCTGGCATGACAAGGTAACCCTCGCCCCCAACACCTTAGGGGCGAGTTTAAGACAATTATTGCTGTGGATTGGTACCAGCGTCTGGAGTATTAGTGCTGTCTGGAGATTGAGCTGCGCTTGGTGGTGTTGTTGCATCTGGTGATGGCGCTGCAGCTGGTGGGGTGCCTGCATCAGGAGAATCTGTTGCTGCTGGAGGCGTTGAAGCGTCTGGGGTTGTCGTTGTGTCATCAGCTGGAGCACTGGTGCTTGCTGAATTGTCAGTGGTACCAGTATCTGTGGTGTTGGTGTTGTCGGTTGAAGAATCTGGCATAGCAGGTGCAGGAGCTGCCGGTTCAGTCGTTGTGGTTTGCGCAGCTGTTGCATCCGCGGCTTCCGTAGAAGTATTTTCGGAACGTTGTTGACAAGCTGTGATACCTGCAATACAAAGACCAGCGATAGCTGCATATAAAATATGTTTACGCATGTGCGATTTCCCTTTATTTAAGACCAAGTTAATAACTAAGATATAAAAACAAGATGCAACATATTAACCTAATTCATTCCGTCTGCAAAGATGGGAAAAGTACTGAACTTGCTTATTCATTACTTTTTTGCGAGCATGCGAGTTTGAAAGAGAAAATACTATGAAAATTTTAAAAAACGACCGATTATTACGCGCGATTTATAATAAACCGCATGATCGAACACCGATTTGGATTATGCGCCAGGCCGGGCGATATTTACCAGAGTATCGTCGCATTCGTGAAAAAGCCGGAAGTTTTTTAACACTCTGCAAAACCCCAGAATTGGCTTGTGAGGTGACTTTGCAGCCATTGACTCGTTTTCCGTTAGATGCGGCAATCCTATTTTCAGATATTTTAACGATCCCAGATGCCATGGGTTTGGGATTATATTTTAAGGAAGGGGAAGGTCCTGCATTTTTAAAACCTATTCAACATGAAAAAGATGTCGAAAACCTCAATATCCCAAATCCAGAAGATCAATTAAGCTACGTATTGGATGCGATTCGCCTCATTCAGCATGAACTTAACGGCCGAGTGCCTTTGATTGGTTTTTCCGGAAGTCCTTGGACGGTCGCAACCTATGTGGTCGAAGGAAAGGCGGACAAATCTTTCCCAAAAATTCGCGCATTATTACAAGAAAATCCTGAAATGCTACATCGACTATTGCAAAAATTAACCGATGCCACCATTTTGCATTTGAATGCACAAATTCGTGCGGGGGTGCAAGTTGTTATGTTATTCGACACATGGGGTGGAATGTTGCAAGGGGAAGGTCAGTATGAAACTTTTTCTCTGCATTACGCAAAAACCATTTTTCAATCCCTCATTCGTGAATGGGAGGGTCAACCCATACCGGTTATTTTGTTCACCAAAGCGGGTGGTCAGTGGCTTCCCTTAATGGCTGAATCTGGATGCGATGTGCTCGGTCTTGATTGGTCTACTAATTTACAAGAAGCGCGGAAAACGTTAAAAGATCGCGTCGCTTTACAAGGTAACATGAATCCGAGTATTTTATATGAATCAGAGGCAGTTATTCGGGAAACGGTTGCCGAGATTCTCGCAAATTATGGTGAAGGTAATCGACATATCTTTAATTTAGGACATGGGATCCCACAGGATGCGTCACCAGATCATGTGGCGGTGTTGGTGGATGCGGTACACACATTAAGTGTTCCTTATCATGCAAATGCAAACAAATAACTTTAAACCTGCTTGGTGGTTGCGCGATGCACACCTTCAGACATTATGGCCTGCTTTACTGCGTCGTCCTATCAAAAATCTTGAGTTAAAACGCGAGCGCATTGAACTGCCGGATGGAGATTTTATTGATCTTGATTGGACGGAAGGGTCAGGTCCGATCGTTATTCTGTTACATGGACTTGAGGGATCTATAGATTCTTCCTATGCAAAAGGCATGTTGCGCGCGTTACAAAATAATCATTGCCGAGGTGTTTTCTTAAATTTTCGAGGATGTAGTGGGGAGGCAAATCGATTATCTCGGGCTTACCATTCCGGCGAAACCAATGATTTAAATACCATTGTACACTTGCTCAAGGCACGTGAACCCACTACACCGCTTGCAGCCGTCGGATTTTCTTTAGGCGGAAACGTATTACTCAAATGGTTGGGTGAAACAAAAAAAGAAAATCCCTTAAAAGCTGCCGTTGCGATTTCTGTCCCTTTTGAATTACATAAAGCGATTTTACGCGTCAATCGAGGATTTTCCCGAATTTATCAATGGCATTTATTAAAATGTTTACAAAAAAAAATGAAGTTAAAATCAGTATCCACAGAACAATTTGGTTCCTTGCGTGATTTTGATGACCATATTACGGCGCCTTTGCATGGCTTTAAAGATTCGAATGATTATTATATTCGCTGCAGCAGTCGGCAATTTGTGCCACATATTGCTGTGCCAACTTTATTGTTGCAAGCCAAAGACGATCCTTTTATGACGGAAGATGTCGTACCTACGCTTCAAGAATTACCACCCCATGTCACACTTGAAATTTCAGAATATGGCGGTCATGTCGGCTTTGTGAGTGGTCATTTTCCGTGGAATCCGATTTATTGGTTAGAATCGCGCGTGCCAGCATTTTTGCAAGGATTTCTATGAGTCGATTTCATGAAGAAATTTCTGAATATGTGTGGCAGATGAAATATCGCAATAATCATGAAAATTCGATAGAAAAAACCTGGAAACGAATTGCGAAGGCTGTCGCTCATGCCGAAAAAAAAGAATCACGAGCGGAATGGCAAAAAAACTTTTATGACATTTTGGAAGATTTTTCATTTTTACCAGGCGGTCGCATTATTGCGGGTGCGGGATTAAAAAAACAAGTGACTTTATTTAATTGTTTCGTGATGCCAATTGTTGAAGATTCATTGCATGGAATTTTTGATGCATTGAAAGAAGCGGCGCTGACATTACAACAAGGTGGGGGGGGTGGGATATGATTTTTCTGTGCTACGGCCAAGTGGATTACCTGCAAAACATGTAGGTGCGATTGCATCGGGGCCTATTTCATTCATGCGCATTTGGAATGCGATGTGTGCCACGATGTTATCAACTGGCGCGCGCCGCGGGGCCATGATGGGTATTTTACGCTGTGATCACCCTGACATTGAAGCATTTATTCAGGCAAAATCTGATCCGAAAGAATTGAGACATTTTAATCTTTCCGTTCTCGTGACCGATGCTTTTATGCAAGCGGTGGAAAATGATGATGATTGGGATTTGAAGTTTTCCTCAAATGAAATGGTTCGAACAGTGAAAGCGCGTATGTTGTGGGAAAAAATAATGAGAGCCGCTTACGATTATGCTGAACCTGGCGTTATTTTTGAAGATACGATCAACCGTCAAAATAATTTGTGGTACCGTGAAAAAATTACCGCTACCAATCCCTGCGGTGAAATTCCTTTGCCGCCATATGGCGCGTGTAATTTAGGATCATTGAATTTAACGCAATTAGTTCGTGATCCCTACACAGAAAGTGCGGCCATCGATTGGAAAAAATTAAAAAATACCACAGCAATCGCCACGCGATTTTTAGATAATGTCATTGACGTCTCGCGTTACCCTTTAAAAATGCAAAAACAAGAAAGCTTGGGTACCAGAAGAATTGGTCTTGGCATGACGGGATTGGCCGATGTTTTTGTGATGTGCGGATTGCGGTACGGTGAAAAAAATTCTTTGCAGTTGGCGAGCGATATCATGAAAACTATTGCTGAAACGACATTCGAAACTTCCATTGCGCTTTCGAAAGAAAAAGGCGCTTTTCCCTTGTTGCAAAAACATAAATATCTCGAAGGTTATTTTGTGCAGCAATTATCGGATGATTTACAACGTGGCATTGAAAGAGATGGCATCCGAAACTCACATCATAACGCCATTGCACCGACGGGTACGATTAGTCTTTTAGCGAATAATGTGTCGAATGGTATCGAACCTATTTTCAGCGCGAATTATGAAAGAACCGTGCGCGAAGAGAATGGAGAATTAAAAAAATTTTCTGTGACAGATTATGCATTATCGCAATGGAGAAAATTACAAAAAGAAAAGTTGCCTCCCGCATGGGTCGATGCGCAATCTTTAACACCAATGGATCATTTGGCAATGCAAGCCGCAATCCAGCCTTATGTCGATCATGCAATTTCGAAGACCATCAATCTATCAGAAAACTTTCCTTTCGCTGAATTAGAGAATGTCTATACGGAAGCATTTAAAATGGGCCTAAAAGGCTGTACGATTTATCGTCCGAATAAAATTACCGGAAGTGTGTTAACGCATTCCGACTGTGATGATTTGGATCGGTGTTGTACGGAATAATATCATTATCGAAACAGAATTATTTTGGTTTGTAAATAATACTTTTTCCTGGCGAACCAAATATTTCATCTCTTACAAGGGGGTGCATGTAAGACCCAGAGGATGAGGGTTTGATACTTAAAATATAACCTTTTACTTCAATTTTTTTGGATCTTATTTTGTTAATTGCAGATGAAGCTCGTAAAGCATAATTAGTTGTAATTTTTTCCTCAGGCGTTGGTGTTTTAAAAATAAGATTGTTTAATCCGGGCAGAGAAGATTTTATTTTTTGTTTTTCTTTTGAATCCACCTTGCCCCTTAAATAAAGTTGAGATTCTCTTTTAATGAGAAGTTGATTAACGTACATATTTTTTTCTTGATTAATTAAAGTATTTCCCGCATGGTCATAAATGTTTTTGTGCAAAGCTGAAATAAGTGCAGGCATGTGTTGTGCGATTTTATTGGCGGATCTTTGGGATTGGTAAGGCGTATCCTTTATGAGGGTATTCCATTGACTACTTTTAAAATATGTATTTTCCTTACTTTCCAATGGAATGGTAGCTAAATGTTGAGTCTCTTTATTATCATTGAAAAAAAAGAGTTCCGAATTTGATTCCTTGCTATCAATTACTGAAAAATAGCATGGCGGAACAAGTTTATTTTTATCATCCACATTGTTCATTAAAAATAAATTAATATTTTTAGGTTCGATATATGCAGATTGACATGCCAAAATAGTTAACCGCTCTAGATGAGGGAATTGTTTTTCATCAGCTAATAGTGGGCAAATTATATGAGTGAGATTTTGCGTTATTGGATCTTCTTTATCTTCAAATCTTTCTGTACTGCCGTGACATACAAAACTTACTCGTGTTGTTAAGTTGGCTAGAAATTTGTCTCTCACATTAAGCTGTTCTGAGGGAAAAGGTAGTGTGCTAGTGAG
The DNA here is from genome assembly GCA_013287025.1 of Gammaproteobacteria bacterium. The sequence continues at coordinate 44,266 of JABDEN010000005.1, forward strand.
CCCTTTTCTTTTAAAGAATGCTTCCCTTTTTTGGTGTGCAGTTAATATCATCTCATCGTCAGGTGCGGTATTTATTTTATTGGGATCTAAAATAATAGATAACACTTTAACATCATATTTTTTTATTGTAGCGCTGACTAATCCACAGATTTTTTCAATTTCTTGAATATTTTTATCGTCAGAAACTTTTAATGCATCAAGAAATTTTTCAAAAACAGGATTCACTTTTTCATAATTTTTGGAATCTTTTGTTTCATCTAGTAATGTAACGAACGCTTCTGCAAGTTCTTGAAGCTGGCTTAGTGTATTTTCTCTGCTGTTCGACATGCTAATCACCCTATGTGTATTTTCTGGATGCTTATTGATAATTATAGCATATTTTAAGCGGTTAGATTAAGGTTGCACCAGGAAAAACAGGGAAAATAGCATTAGTACAAAAGGTTACGTTAAATCGTTTTTAGCACCTGGCAGTCGATCTTGACATATTGACGAGCATATACAACGCAAAAAATGTCAGCACCACTCCTATCCATTGATATAGATTCAACTGTCGATTAAAAAATATAATATCCGTTGCAATAGCTACGATTGGATCTAGATAACTAATTACTGCAATTTGAGTGAACGTTGTTTTCTTTATCGCTTTATAATAAAGGTAATATGCCAGCAATGTATGTACTACTGCTACCGCTATTAAACAGGTCCCAGCAATTAATGAAATATCCTGAAAATGTATAAATGGAAATAAAATTACAACACCGATAAGAAGCTGTATGAAAATAACCTTGAAATAATTTAGGTTAACTGACTTCATCAATATAGTGACAAAGGAATAGAAAAGCGCCGCAAGTAACGCCAAAAAGACTCCCATAAGGATATGTGGCGAATTGAAATTCTTAAAATCAATGGTAAGCATTACACCCAATAATGTTAATCCAATGAGAGCCCATTTCTGTAAATTTATTTTTTCGCCGTAAATAAAAATGCCAAGAATAATTAAAATGATGGGTTGCAAATAATATGACATATTTCCTATTGTAATGGACGATATCTGAAAGGATTTAAATAGTAACATCCAATTTACAATTAAAAAGATACCTGCAAGAGCGGTGATTAAAATCGACTTGTCTAACTTAATGGAATCTTTTTTTCGAATTAACCAACAGCCCATTACAAATGCACCAATAAGACAACGATAAAAAGTGATATCAATAACCGCTAAATCTGACCAGAGAACAAACGCACCAAGCGTTCCCCATAAAGTCATGGCTACGATTAATTCAAACATTTAGGCCCTCGCAAAACATTTCATATGATCATAAATTTGTTTTCGATTAATGAATAGTAACGTGCAGGAAGAGAAAACAAAGCAACAAGGTAAAATAAATAATGCAGTTTGATAATTTGCTATAGTAAAGACAGGACCCACTTTAGAAATATCAAGCATTCTGCCGATAAATGGTTCAATACATGACCCAATTAAACCTTCGCCACTATTGATAAAAGCAACAGCAAGACCTATTACGTATAGTGAGTTCATTTCACGGCAAAGTTGAAAACTTAACATAAAGCATCCTACCGAGAATCCAAATATAAAAAATAGTATTATCGCGGAAAAATAAGAAATATCCCCATAAATAATTATGAGAATTGTCAATAGTGATATTCCATTAGTAATATGCATTAAAATTTTTTTATTTCCCATTCGCACTGACAATAATGCCCATAGGGGAGAACCAATAGCATGACCCACAAACATAATGGACAACAAAAATGACGCATTTGTGGCAGTAAGAGTATACTTTGTCATTAAAAATGGTGTGCCCCATAATCCGCCTAAAATAGCAACAGGTGAAAAAGTAAGGCCTGAATACAGAAGTAACAACCAATTATCACGTTTCGCGAGCACTTCTTTAATGTTTTTTAATCCTGATAAATGTGGCAAACGATTCTCAGTTGTTGTTTTTGTATTTTGAAAGATTAATATAGCGGAAGCTATTAATAAACCAACCATAGCTAATCCATTCAAACCAACCTGCCAACCGAACTGTTCAAATAATAAAGCAATCGGCGTACCCCCACATGCTGCGCCTAACATAGTTGCAGTTGCTAAAAAACTACTAATGATGCTGAATGTTTTGGGTGTAGTGTAATATGCGGCGCATTTCATATAAATAACGGTAGCAAATGAAGCGCCTATTCCCATGATGATTCGACTTAAGCACATTAAGTAAAAATTAGTTGTGTGCGTGAAGACGAAAATCATGACTGAAATGCTTAAAATGGCTAAAAACATCGGAAATTTAATGCAGTAACGATCGATAATCAGACCCGCGACTACTTGCATTATTGAATATGAATAATAATAACTTGATGCCATGACAGCAATCATCACACCATCATAACCAGCTGTTTTTAAAAGTTCATGCCCGATTAGTGACGGGAATAACTGTGCGATGTACTTAAAAAATAAAAATAAGCCGCAGAGTGAAAGTACAATAACCGCATTTTTTTTCATATGGTTCTCCCTATTGTCCAGCCACCATCGCATACTAAAACGGCGCCATTGATATAATTATTGAATAAGCAAACATCAACTAATGACACTACATGTTCAACTTGTCCCCAGTAACCTACAGGAATTGCTTGCTTGATTCTGGTAGCGAGGACAGGATCATTAAAATAGTGTTGTGTTAAAGGGGTTTCAATTATTCCTGGTGCGATTGCATTGGCAGTGATTCCATATTTTCCATACTGGAAAGCTAGCTGTTTAGTAAGACCAATTAGAGCATACTTAGATGCAACATACGCTGCGCGATCGGGCTCAGCTTGCATACCAGAAACACTAGCGATATTTACTATTTTCAAAGGGCGTTGATTCGCTAATGCATGGCGGATCAATCCTTGCGACAATATAAAACTTGCAGTAAGGTTAACATCCATTACATTATTCCACGTTTCATGGCTCATTTCATGTGGCGCTTCAATTTCACGTATTCCTGCGCAATGAATAAAAACATCAAATTCATGTGATTTTTCAACAAACGCACTGACCGCTTTCGTGTCAGTCAAATCAATATCTTTTTTATCTATGGATGTGACTGAAAGCGAAGAATAATATTGGCTACATGCCAATCCTATGCCGGATGCTGCTCCGGTAATCAAAATTTTCATGTCGCTGACTCCACTTGTGTTGTAAGAGGCTCGACAGTAAATAAGAGGATGTCACGTCTTGCTTCGTTATTACGTGAACCAAGTGGTGTAACGGCATGATAATAATCTTGGGTTAATAAAATAGTTTCAAAAGGCTTTTCCAGTCTCAGGACATTAGTGATTTTCTTTGTTTGCAAGTCAGCAATTAAATTGTCTCCACCCCAAGCATTGCAGGTTAAATTCAAGAGATGAACAAACACTAAAGGTTCATCGTCTACATGCAATGTATCAGGGGAGCTATAACTAGCGCCATACTTATGTGTTTTGTACTGAATAAAATGCAGACCAAGCACTAATTCCTGGTGTTGCAGAAGTGGCTCAAATGTCTTTATTAGTTCTAAGTTATATGTCACGACATTTTTCATGACAGGTACATCAAGTACACGCTTATCCATGATTGCAAATTGACGGACTTTTCCGCCATCAATTAGGTTTGAATTGTGACTCTGAAAGTACGCTTGATTTTTTGCTAGGGATATTTGATCGAGCTGTCTATTCCAGATCAGCTTTAAATAAGCTCTATTCCTAACACCATCTGGTCGAATATTTGATTCAAATAAGGTCATGAGTGGTAGCAATGAGTCTTGGTCTTCTGGGGATTTTATATAGTTATCAGCATGGATGTAGTTTTCCATTATTATTTCTCCTCACTTTTTATTAATGAAAGGAGGGTAGGTTTGCATATAATTGTAAACATTTTATAATCCTTTAGATTTTTTAAGTAAAATAAATTTCATATGAGTTTTTAATTGAATAGTAAATAAAGAAGTGAATGCGGAATTTTCGGAGGCTTGATTAATATTTCTATTGGGCTGTAATTAAATTGGATCTTAGGGGAGTGTTTGAACTTCTTGCTTTGATCTTGTATCTTAAAATACGACGGCTAGTCTAAACCGTTTTCGTTTAATGTCAACAAAAATAAGTTGTATTTTATTATCTGCTCACTGCCGAAGAAGTCTTAAGTTTTGGATATCTCCCAGATCATTTTTTGTTGAACGATAAGGGTTGATGTCTAAACCGCCTCTTCTGGTGTATCGACCATAAATAGTTAATTCTTCTGGTTGGCAATAACGCATAATATCCATAAAAATTCGTTCTATACATTGCTCATGAAACTCGTTATGGTTTCTAAAAGAAACAATATAACGTAGCAATCCTTCTCTATTTATTTTTTTCCCTTGATAGGATATTTGTACGCTAGCCCAGTCAGGTTGATTAGTGACAAGACAATTAGATTTAAGAAGATTGGAGTAAAGTACTTCGTTCACTATTTTATTTTCGGTTTTCAGGAAGGAGTGTTCAACCATATAAGAAAAACCGTCAATGTCTAAATCGTCTAAGCAAACGCCACTCAATCCAAGAGATATTTTATCATCTTGAAGCTCTGTCAATGGGATAATCTTAACAGAAGTGGGGTGTCCTACTCGCTCTTGAATGTCTTTTTGTACTATGGATTGAAACGCATTAGCATCTTTAAATCGGGTATTATTCAAAGAATTGAAATAAAGCTTCATTGACTTTGATTCAATAATAAAAGGAGATTCACAGCTATAGCTTATTTGCGCCAATGCAACAACAGGTTTACCTTTTTCATTTAGCCAGGAGACTTCATAATGGTTCCATAAATCAAGTCCAAAAAATGGTAATTCACTAGTGAGACCTATTTCATCTCGTTTATCTTTTCGAGGAATAGGGAAAAGCTTCTCCGGATCATATAAAGAATCATACTTGGTCTTTTTGCCGAGGCTTGAATTTTCTGGATTTAAATGATGAGACATGACGAATATTTACCTTTTAGGCGGTTATTATATTTAGACGGTTATTATATATTTTTGATGCTAATCTGGCAAATAAGACGATTTAAGACACTCTTTGAGGGTAAATGGCGGTTTTTTAGGAAAAGCTTTCTCATCGATACCTGTTTGTTCTGCAGCCATTCCTATGGCTCTTTCATAGGCATGCTTAAATTTCTCTTCTATTTCTTTTTTTAAGCTTGGACTTTCTTCAAGTAGATCGTTTATTTCGACTCTTTGGTTTTTAATCGTGAGTGCCCAACTTATGCTTCTTCTTACTTTTTGAAGTTTCCATTTTAAAAGATGTGCCATTAAAACAATTAATCTGTTTATTAATTCTCTTTTCTCACTCTTTCCCATGCTTTCAATTTCCTCAGCAATGTTTTCTATATCGATCTCTGATAACTTCCTTTTTCTCAACAGTTCTGCATTATGAATTGTCCAAGCGTAAAAATCTTTCTCATATTCTTGCTCTTTCTGAATTCTTTTAACCATCTTTTAATCCTCTAAGTCACCACGAGTAACAATAAGATTTCTTCATCCTCAATTTTATATACCAATCGCAAATGATCGATCGCTTCGCTATAAAGTCCTATCATTCCTGCGACTTTTTTGGCGCCAGGCGGTCTTGGGTTAACCGCAAGGGCTTCAATCAGTTTGATGACCATTTTGCGGTACTTTTGCGAGAGCGCATGAATCTGTTTGACGGCCCGCGGTGCGATTTTTACATGATAAGGCGTGGTCACGTCCCGCTTCCTACTTCTTCCTTCAATTGTTCCAATGTAATGGTGCCAGTATTTCTTGCTTCTTTTAAGGCATCGATGGCTTCACGTAAATCATGTTTATCTTCAGATTCTTCGATGAGCTGTAAGTCTTCGAGGGGAACGATGGCTGCGATTTCTTTGCCTCTCCGTGTCAAAATCACGCGTTCCTTATGATGCGAAACGCGCGTTATTAAATCTGCAAATTGTTCTTTTGCATCCATGGTATTAATGAAGGTAGTAGTCATCTATTAACTTCCATTGTTCTGACTTTCAAGGTTAAAACTGGCATTCGGACATTCAAATGCCAGCCCAAATTTAAGCAACGGATTTTTCTTTTTCCATGCTAGTTTTATATTGACCTAAGGATGCAAGGCTATTCAATCTTGCTCTTTCATAAAAAGCCTGTTGTGCTGCAGCGACATTTTTGGTTTCGCCATGCCAGATTTTCATTGCGTATTCTTGTAAAGCGCGCGCATAGGAAAAACTCACATTCCAAGGACGTCCAAGTGAAAGTGTATTCATCGCATTTAAGTTCGCAGTGGCTTCTTCAGAAGTTTGGCCGCCGGATAAAAAGTTAATGGTGGGTACCGCTGCAGGAACCGTACGACGTAATACAGTAATAGTATTCAATGCGACATCTTCCGCACTCGCTTTCATCGAAGATTTTTTACCGTTAATCACCATGCTTGGTTTTAATACGATGTATTCGAGTTTAACTTTATGTCGAGAAAGTGCGCGGAATAATGCATTTAACACGCGTTCACTGACTTCAAAGCAGCGTTCAAGGGTGTGGTCACCGTCGATTAATACTTCGGGTTCAACAATGGGAACAATACCATTGTCTTGGCAAATCGCAGCGTATCTTGCTAAACATTCAGCATTCGCTTTAACGGCAAGCATGCTGGGGGTTTTGTCAGAAATCGCGTACACCGCACGCCATTTTGCAAATACTGCGCCTTTCGCTTTGTAAGCTTGTAGTCTTTCGGCAAGACCATCTAAACCTTGCGTAATTTGTTCTTCGCGGGTGTTGGGTAAAATGACAAGACCTTTATCTACTTTAATGCCGGGTAAAATTCCTAAAGATTTTAACTTTTCAGGAAAGGGGGTGCCGTCAAGTGTATTTTGGTGCAATGTTTCATCAAATAAGATCACACCTGCAATAAATTCATTAATATTTGGCGTGGTAATTAAAAGATCGCGATAAGCTTGTCTCGTTTGTTCAGTTGAAGTAATGCCTAATGCTTCGAAACGCTTCGTAATCGTGCCGCCACTTTCATCTGCAGCGAGAATACCTTTGCCCTTTTGGGATAATTTTTGGATGGTGGTTTCGAGTTCTTTCAATAACATAGACATAACAAGGAATCCTATAAACATTCAGAAATGGGTGAAAGGGTAGCATAAAAATGGGGGTTTCGGAAGGGTAAGCGAGGGAGGAGAAAAAGTAAGGTGAACTTTCAAAAAACCCTCACCCCTTACCCCTCTCCCGCAAGCGGTAGAGGGGAACTTTTCCCCTCTACCGGAGCGTAGCGAGGGGAGAGGGTTTGATAGCGTTAATACGCCCTCGCAAAAATCACCCGCTGCTTACTTTTCCCACCACTAAAAATACACACGCCGCTCTCACCCGCATCGACCATCGGAATACAACGAATAGTGACGTTTAAATCCTGTTTAATCTTCGCTTCGATCGCAGGATCCCCATTCCAATGTGCGAGCGCAAATCCCGCATTTCCCTCTTTAAAATAGCTATAAAAATCAGCTTCACTATTAATAATTGCGGTATTTTGTTGTTGAAATTCGCGCGCGCGTTGCAAAAGCGCCTTTTGTATATTGGCTAATTCTTCTGAAAGAGTCGAAACAAACTCACTTCGCGAAATCGCTTTTTTATCCTTATATTCTTTATCGCGTCGTCCCATAAAAACCGCGTTATTCTCGACTTCTTTCATGCCGACTTCCACACGGAACGGTACTCCTTTTTTCACCCAACTCCATGCTTTTTCTCCGCCAGCCAATTCGCGGGTATCGATATCAACCCTGATCGGTTTTTTATCGTAAGATTGATCACGTAATTCACGTGCAAGGGAATCACAATACGCCAAAATGTCGGCGCGTTGTTCTTCTTTGTGAACAATCGGTAAAATGATCACATGCAATGGCGCGATTCTTGGGGGAAGCACTAATCCATTATCATCGCTTAAGGTCATGATAAGGCCGCCGACCATACGCGTCGAACTACCCCAGGAAGTCGTATAGGCAAATTCTTCCCGGCCTTCTTTATTCGAAAATTTAATGTTGAAAGCGCGCGAGAAATTTTGTCCCAAGAAATGCGACGTTCCCGCCTGTAATGCTTTTTTATCTTGCATCATCGCTTCGATCGTATAAGTATGGACTGCGCCCGGGAAACGTTCGCTTTCCGATTTTTCGCCTTTAATGACGGGCATCGCCAGTACATTTTCTGCAAAATCCGCGTACACGTTCAGCATTTTTAATGTTTCGGCTTCGGCTTCTTCCACGGTGCTATGCGCCGTATGACCTTCTTGCCATAAAAACTCGGAGGTACGTAAAAACATCCGCGTGCGCATTTCCCAGCGCAGCACATTCGCCCATTGATTAATGAGTAACGGCAAATCGCGATACGATTGAATCCAGCGAGAAAAGGCTTCGCCGATAATGGTTTCAGATGTCGGGCGGATGATGTAAGGTTCTTCCAATTCACCGCTCGGGACTAATTTTCCTTCCGCATTTTTGGTTAAGCGCGCGTGTGTGACGACCGCGCATTCCTTCGCAAAACCCTCAATTTGCGCTGCTTCTTTTTCAAGAAAATGCACAGGAATTAAGAGAGGAAAATAAACGTTTTTATGTCCCGTTGCTTTAATCGCATCATCCATGATTCGCTGCATATTTTCCCAAATAGCATAACCCCAGGGTTTGATCGTCATGCAGCCCCGCACGGGAGAAACTTCTGCTAAATCCGCGGCTTTAATAACTTGTTGGTACCATTCTGGATAGTCTTCGAGACGGGTGGGTGAGATTGCTGATTTTTGTTTAATGCTATTGGTCGAGTTCATGTAATACCTTTTGAATATGTTCTTTGACTTTGACTTTACGCCAAATGCCTTGGATTATCCCATTTTCATCAATGAGAAAAGTCGAGCGTTCAATACCTAAAAATGTGTTACCGAATAAACTTTTTTTATTCAGTATGCCATAAGCTTCGCAAACATCGCCATTAATGTCGGAAAGTAAAGTAAAAGGCAGCGTATATTTATTTTTAAATTGCGAGTGTTTTTCTGCGCTATCTTTCGAAATGCCAATAATTTCAGTATTTTTGGCTTTAAAATGCATTTCCGAGTCACGAAAATCACAAGCCTCTTTTGTGCAACCAGGCGTATTGTCCTTAGGATAAAAATATAAAATAACTTTTTTTCCACGAAAATCCTTGAGAGAAACGGTTCGATTCTCATCAGAGGGTAGTGTGAAATCTGGGGCTTTGTCTCCGATTTTTAAGCTAACTACGCTCATGCTTTTAGGTCCTGATTGCTGGATGGATCGAGTATTATAGGGAAAAAACCTCTAATTAAAAAGATTCATCGAATGTAATGCTGAGGCTTAACTTGTTAAAATATAACCAGTTTCATTTACGTCTCGGCTGGCAATAGGATTTGTGTTAAATTTGTACAAACTCTCTAAGTTTGGTACAATAAGCCAACATAAGATACAAACGAGGCGCAAATGTTTAGTTTATCAACCATAGACCAATTAAAAAAGGTTATTCGTGAGGAATTAAAGCAAAGCCAATCGCAATCTCTTGAAGTGAAGACGGCTAAAAGAGAAATAAAAAGTGGCAAGGAAGAAAAGAAAAAAGCGGCTAAAACCATTCTGAAATTTTGGCGTAGTTCGGTCATTATTAAAAAAATATATCAGCAAAATGGATATGAAACTTATCTTTCCATGTTATTACCTTCCGATAAAGACTCAAAGATTGACGAAGAAATAAATCAATTAGCGAAGCTCATGTTTGGTAGAACCGTGGCAAACAGCAGTCATCAAAAACAATTTCCATTTTTAAATCCTTATCTTCACCATTCTGCACGCTATTATCGCACTGATGAAATACAAGGACCTTTGTTTGACTTAGTTCTTAAAGATTTTGTGCAGACACCTGATTTGACAAAGTATCTTTATATTCCCGTTTCTATGCTTTCAAGTACGCCTATTAACGATGTCATCAATGATTATTTGATAAAACATGGTGAAGTCATTTTATTAAGTAATAAAAGTGACATTGGATTTTTGCGTGTAGATGGTTCTTATCTCTACATTAATAAAATAAAAGCAACTGGCATTATTGCTTCCCCTTGGCAGATTGCAAAATACTGTATGGAAAAGCATAAAGATGCTAAATCAACGAGCTCCATGCAGCCTCATACACTGGATATTGGAGCGCCAAAAAACATTTCTTTATTTTTGAAACATCCTTGTATGTCTGCATTAAGGGACCTTGGGTGTTCATCTTATCCTACAAAATATTTGGCGCAATGTCTTTTTAATATGTTGCAACTTT
>JABDEN010000006.1:0-50555 GCA_013287025.1 Gammaproteobacteria bacterium
ATAAAATTGTAAAAGACTAAGGTTTATTTACCATTCGCTAGGATGCCCATCCTAGTAGAATGGTAATGTCATCGGGGCGTAGCGCAGCCTGGTAGCGTACTTGCATGGGGTGCAAGTGGTCGCCGGTTCAAATCCGGCCGTCCCGACCAAAGTGTAAGGAAGCAACTCCGTGGAAAAATTTTGGCTTAAAAGTTATCCAAAAGGGATTCCCTTCGAGATTAATCCCGATAAATATGCATCTATTGTTGACATGATGGAACAAAGCTTTTCTGAGTTTAGTTCACGGCCTGCTTTTTATAATTTTGGCGTGACGATGTCATTTAAACAATTAGATAAGTATTCCAAATTATTTGCGACCTATTTATTACAAGTGTTACGTTTAAAAAAAGGCGATCGAATTGCTTTAATGCTACCGAATATTTTGCAATATCCCGTAGCATTGTACGGGGCCTTGCGTGCAGGTTTAATTGTCGTCAATGTGAATCCGCTTTATACCGCACCTGAATTAATTCATCAGTTAAATGATGCTAAGGTCGATACCATTATCGTACTTTCTCATTTTGCCGACACGGTTGAAAAAGCATTACCACAAGTGTCGCTTAAAAAACATTATTGTGACAGAAATAGGTGATTTATTTCCTCGCTATAAAGCCTGGATCATGCAATTTGTATTGAAATATATTCAAAAACAAATTCCAAAGGTAGGAATAAAAAATCTTATTTCATTTCGTGATGCATTACATCAGGGCAAAAATTATCAATTGCCAAAAATAGAAATTAATTCTTCTGATATCGCGTTTCTTCAATATACGGGCGGTACGACTGGAATCGCGAAAGGCGCAATGTTAACGCATCGAAATATTATTGCGAATGCATTGCAAGCAGAAGCGTGGTTTAACCAAGATTTTCAAATGGGCCAAGAAATTATTGTTACGGCTTTACCGCTTTATCATATATTTTCTTTGCTCGCGAATTGCTTATTTATTCCTAAAATTGGCGGATTAAATATTCTGATTACCAATCCGCGAGATGTCGCGCATTTTGTCAAAGAAATGAGTAAATTCCAATTCACTGTTATCACGGGTGTTAATACGCTATTTCATGCATTACTGAATCGTGCTGATTTTGCAAAGCTTGATTTTAGACGCTTAAAAGTAAGTTTGGGTGGTGGAATGGCGGTGCAACGCGCGGTCGCTGATCGTTGGCAAAAGATAACAGGAAAACCCATTTTAGAGGCCTATGGTTTAACCGAAACCTCACCTTGTGTTTGCATTAATCCACCAGATTTAAAAAATTACAACGGTACCGTGGGTTTACCGGTTTCTTCAACCGACGTTAGAATTTTGAATGACGCCTATGAAGAATTACCTCCGAATAAACCGGGTGAGTTAGCAGTGAAAGGCCCGCAAGTGATGAAAGGTTATTGGAATAATCCAAGTGAAACCGACAAGGTTTTAACCAAAGATGGTTGGCTGTTAACCGGTGACATTGCGCTGCTGAATGATCAAGGTTATGTGCGTATCATTGAACGTAAAAAAGATATGATTTTAGTGTCTGGATTTAATGTGTACCCTAATGAAATTGAAGATACCTTGATGCGTATGCCAGGTATTTTAGAAGTGGCGATCATTGGAGTGCCGGACGAAAATTCAGGAGAAATCGTCAAAGCTTTTATCGTGAAAAAAAATCCCGATTTAACCAAAGAAGACGTGTTGAAATTTTCTCGTGAAAATATGACAGGTTACAAAATACCAAAATTTATTGAATTTTGTACTGAGCTTCCCAAGACGAATGTCGGCAAAATTTCTCGACGCGAATTGCGAAAACGTGAAGAAGTAGAAAAAGTTCGATAAAAAATCTGTCATGCCAGCATGCTTTTAGCTGGCATCCAGTCGGCATTCAACGAAACCTTTTGGATGCCTGCCAGCATGCTTAAAGGTGGCATCAAAGCATGCTGGCATGACAAGGACTTTTAATTAATTTCGCAACAAACCCAAATTAATTTGATTTTAGAATATAATAAAACCCCTCTATAAAAATAATAAAAAGGGTTTTTAAAAAATGTTTCCTAAAAAAAATAGACATATACGACAAAAAGCAACCATCGATTTATTAGATAGTAAAAATCTTGAAAGTACATTATTGAAAGTAGAATCAATATTCAGTGAAGAAAATAAATTATCCCCCAACGACAAAGCAAAAAAAATAAAACCATTATATGAAAATTTGTTGGAAGGTATTTTAGAGACAAGGGATAAAGATTACCAAGAGGTAGCAGCTTTTCGATGTAATCAAATTGCCGCAAGCTTAAATAACGCCGAAAAAAATTTAATCCTGGCAGAAACAATAGAATTCCAAGAAATTTGTGATTATTGGTTTCATGAATTTAAAAAACAGTACATAGATTATAAAGACGTATCATTTGAGATGAAAAAATTGCGAGAAAAGGTGAATGTTAAAGAAGCAATTAAATTTGTTACAGAACACAAAGATATGGTAGTGCTCTATGCCTTTGAAAAAGCGCTTATTGGTGCTTTAAGCCTAGCGCAATCACTCGAAGGAGGATTGTCGAATATTACAAAATTTAAAAAAGAAACCATTGATCCAATGAAAAATCACTATTTGGAAGCCAATAAACATTTATCAGAACGATTGGATAAGATTGTTGAAAAATATTTTGGTACCAAAGCCACTAGAAAATCATCACTTTCGAGATTATCGTTAACATTCGGAAGAAAAATTTCATTTAATAGTCCTTCGGAATCGAGCCTTGATTCTTCGGGTTCTGGTTTTAGCTCACCGGGGTCTGTCCTTGAAACACCCATATCTGGTTCATTTTTACCCAATTCTCCCTCCTGGGCCAGCACCCCTAAATCCCTTAGTGGTACTCCCAGTGCAAAAAAAGGGTTCTGGGGGAAAAACTTCATCACCCTTAGCACCGAATATGAAAAGCTATTTCGAGAAAGTTCAAAAGATCACATTTTCCAAGATGTATACCTTCGCTTTAAGCAGGATATTCAACAAAATGATGCTAAGGATATTGTGAAAACATTCGTGGATTTAATTGAAAAATTTAAAATAAAATATCCAAAAGAGGTACTTCTTAAGGAAAGTAAGCATCAATTAGAAATGGAATCTGGAAAAGTAGGGGTGACGACAAGTTTTTACAAGGATTTTTTACTGAAAATACAAGAAGAGATAAAATTACGTCTCGAATCCGACAAAAAAAAGCATTGTTATGACCCTATAATATGTGGATATTTGTACACACAAAACTTCGAGTTAAACATAAAAATACTTGAAAATTTAGTTACCTGTATTGTAGGCGAAAAGCCACTTTCCAGATTGGAGTTGAGTTAGTAATAAAATGCCTTTCATAGGGCATTTTCTTCAGATTTCAAGATGGATTTACTGTTTCTACACGCCAAATTATGGTAATATTTCTCCCTTAATCATGTTATGTACAGATAATTTCTGATTCACGATTTTCTTAAAAAAAATCGTGTCTCGTAACAAGACACTCATTAATGACACAGTGAATGAAAATGACCTATGGAAACTCCATTTGCAAAAGAAATTGAGAAAGTAAGTCTCGAAGAAGAGTTAAAACAATCCTATCTGGATTACGCGATGAGCGTAATTGTAGGTCGTGCCTTACCAGATGTACGTGATGGCTTAAAACCCGTGCATCGTCGTGTTTTGTTTGCGATGCATGAGCTTAATAATGACTGGAATAAACCTTATAAAAAATCGGCTCGCGTCGTCGGTGACGTCATCGGTAAATATCATCCCCATGGCGAATCTGCTGTCTATGACACTATTGTTCGCATGGCGCAGTTCTTTTCGATGCGTTATATGTTGGTGGATGGGCAAGGTAATTTTGGTTCGGTAGACGGAGATGCGCCAGCCGCGATGCGTTATACCGAGGTGCGTATGTCTCGGTTTGGGCATACTTTGCTTTCCGATTTAGAAAAAGAAACCGTCGATTTCGTTCCAAACTATGACGAAACCGAAATGGTTCCGACGGTGATGCCGACGCAAGTCCCCAATCTTTTAGTGAACGGATCTTCAGGGATCGCGGTCGGGATGGCGACAAATATTCCCACCCATAATTTGACGGAAGTCATCGATGCTTGTATTGCGATGATTGCAAAACCTGAATTAAGTGTCGAAGAAGTGTTACAAATTATTCCCGGCCCTGACTTTCCAACGGGAGGTATTATTCATGGTCGTGGCGGCATTGTTGAAGCTTATCGTACCGGTCGTGGCCGAATTTATGTTCGTGCAAAATCACATATCGAAACCGATGAAAAACACAATAAAGAAAAAATCATCGTGACAGAATTGCCTTATCAAGTGAATAAGGCACGATTAATTGAGCGTATTGCCGAATTAGTGAAAGAGAAAAAAATCGAAGGAATTTCCGCGCTACGAGATGAATCAGATAAGCAAGGTATGCGTATCGTGATTGAACTCCGACGCGGTGAAAATGTAGATGTCATGCTAAATAATTTGTACGTCCATACTTCTCTCCAAAGTGTATTTGGTATCAACATGGTGGCATTAGTTGATGGCCAACCCAAAGTATTGAATATTACGCAGTTACTTTCAGCATTTTTACGTCATCGCCGTGAAGTGGTCACACGTCGTAGTACTTTTGATTTGCAGAAAGCGAGAGATCGTGCACATATATTAGAAGGATTTGCGATTGCACTTTCTAATATTGATGAAATGATTGTTCTGATTAAAGCGGCGAAAGATCCCAATGAAGCCAAAACACAATTAATGAAACGTGTCTGGGCACCTGCGAATATTATTACGATTTTATCGCGTATTTCGGCCGAAGTGCATTACGGCTTAAGTGATGATGGTTACCATTTATCAGGAGAGCAAGCGCAGTCGATTCTTGACATGCGATTGCATCGTTTAACCGGTTTAGAGCAAGATAAAATTGTGAAAGAACACGAATCCTTAACGATTCTTATTGGAGAATTAGAAGCAATTCTCGCGAATCCGGCCCGATTATTACAAGTCATTCAAGACGAATTAATCGCGATTAAGACCCAATTTGGCGATGAAAGAAGAACGCAGATTGTAGAAAGCGAAGGGGATTTTTGTTTAGAAGATTTAGTGCCCGACGAAACCGTCGTGGTTACGTTATCACATGAAGGTTATGCAAAATCACAACCTGTTGCTATCTATCAATCGCAGCATCGCGGTGGCAAGGGTAAATCTGCGACAAATGTGAAAGAAGAAGATTTTATTGAGCGTGTACTTGTCGCAAGCATGCACGATACTATTTTATGTTTCTCGAATCACGGCAAAGTGTATTGGTTGAAGGTTTATCAATTACCGCAAGCTAGCCGTAATGCTCGCGGTAGACCGATGGTTAATTTATTGCCGTTAGTCGAAGGTGAAAAAATCAGTGCGATTCTACCCATTCGTGTATACGAAGATCACCAATATATTTTCATGGCGACGGCGCGTGGCACGGTTAAAAAAGTGGAATTAACTGAATTTTCACGTCCGCGTTCTTCTGGGATTATCGCGATTGAATTGTTGGAAAATGATCGTTTAATCGGTGTAGATATCACGAATGGCCAACAAGATGTCATGTTATTTACTTATTCTGGCAAAGCGATTCGTTTCTCTGAAGAAGATGTGCGTGCCATGGGAAGAGCGGCGCGCGGTGTTCGTGGCGTTAAATTACAAAAAGATGATCGCGCGATGTCACTCATCGTGGTCTCTAAAGAAGGTGACATTTTAACGGCCACCGAAAAAGGTTACGGCAAACGCACGGCGATTGATGAATATCGACAAACCGGCCGTGGTGGACAAGGCGTCATTTCCATCCAAGTTAATGAGCGGAACGGCGGTGTGATTGGAGCGATCCAAGTGAAAACAGAAAACGAAATCATGTTGATCAGCAACAAAGGAACTTTGGTTCGTATGCCAGTTGAGGAAATTTCCACCATTGGTCGTAATACCCAAGGCGTTAGATTAATTAATTTAACAAATGAAGAAATATTAGTCGGCTTAGAAAAAGTCGCTACTTTGAACGGAGAATTAGGTGATGACACGAAGCCCCGTGATCACCATTGATGGTGCAAGTGGAACCGGCAAGGGAGTGGTAACACATCGAATTGCAAAAAAATTAGGCTGGGGATTGTTGGATAGTGGTGTTTTATATCGTGTTCTCGCGTACGCCGCTCTAAAACATGCCGTTTCGTTAGACGATGCGACAAAGCTCGCTGATGTTGCGAATGATTTAGATATCGTTTTTCGCGCGCCTAGTCTTTCCGACCCTCCGCAGGTGATTTTTGAGGATGAGGACGTGAGTTCTCTTATTCGAACCGAAAAAATGGGCAATGCGGCTTCAAAAGTAGGCGCTTTTCCCGAGGTTCGTGCGGCATTACTAGAAAGACAGCGTGCTTTTAGACAGCCCCCAGGCCTTGTTACGGATGGCCGAGATATGGGAACGGTTGTTTTTCCCGATGCGGAACTCAAGATTTTCTTATTGGCAAGCCCCGAAGAACGTGCCAAACGTCGCTATAATCAGTTGAAGGAATTGGGCATTCATGCTAACTTAAGCGACCTTATTTTCGAGCTCCGTGAGCGCGATCAACGTGATCAAGCCCGAGCACATGCACCTTTAAGGCCAGCGGATGATGCGGTTTCTATCCATACCGATCATCTTTCGATTGAAGAAGTGGTCGAAAGCGTCATGGTCCTGGTGCGAAAATGTAAATTGGCGTAGCGTATTTGCTACTTTTATTAACTAACCGTGGTAAAGATCCAAAAGATCTAGGAAAAAGTATGATCGAAAGTTTTGCGCAGTTATTTGAAGAAAGTTTGACTCAAACCCCTATGACCCCAGGTACCGTTGTTACCGGTAGAGTGGTAAAAATTAACTCAAAAGATGTCGTGGTCAGTGCGGGTCTAAAATCAGAATCTTCTATTCCCATTGAACAATTTATGGATGAACGTGGCAACCTCGAAGTTGCTGTTGGCGATGAAGTCAGAGTGGCCCTTGACGCAGTGGAAGATGGTTTTGGTATTACGCGTCTATCACGCGAGCGCGCGAAACGTCTCGAATCCTGGGCAGCATTAGAACAAGCTTACCAAAACAAAGAAACCGTTCGTGGTGTGATTCAAGGCCGCGTGAAAGGTGGTTTCACTGTTGAAATTAACAAAATCCGCGCATTCTTGCCCGGCTCTTTGGTCGATGTTAAACCTGTCCGTGATCCTGAATCGTTGGAAGGTAAAGAGTTTGATTTCAAAGTTATTAAAATTGATGCAAAACGTAACAATATTGTTGTTTCCCGCCGTTCCGCGATGGAAGCTGAAAATAGCGTAGAACGCGAAGCACTCTTAGGCAATCTGCATGAAGGCGACGAAATTAAAGGTGTTGTCAAAAACCTCACCGATTACGGCGCATTTATTGATTTGGGCGGCGTCGATGGTTTATTACATATTACCGATATGTCATGGAAACGCATCAAGCACCCAAGCGAAATTTTATCCATTGGCGACGAAATTAAAGTAAAAATCTTAAAATTCGATCGCGACAATGCACGTGTATCACTCGGCTTGAAACAATTGGGTGATGATCCATGGGCAGATATTACCAATCGTTATCCTATCGGCCAACGTTTACGCGGTCGTGTGACCAACATTACTGATTACGGTTGCTTTGTTGAAATCGAAGAAGGCATTGAAGGGTTGGTGCACGTATCCGAAATGGATTGGACCAACAAAAATGTTAACCCAAATAAAGTCGTACATTTAGGTCAAGAAGTGGAAGTGATTGTATTAGATATCGATGGCGAAAGACGTCGTATCTCCCTCGGCCTCAAACAATGTACTGTTAATCCATGGGAACAATTTGCAGCAAATCACCAAAAAGGTGATAAGATCAGCGGCAAAATTAAATCCATCACTGATTTCGGTATCTTCATTGGTTTAGAAGGCGGTATTGATGGGTTGATTCATTTGTCTGATATTTCTTGGAATGAGCCAGCGGCAGAAGAAGCGATTCGTAAGTATCAAAAAGGCGACGAACTCGAAACTGTGATCTTAGCGATTGATGCTGAACGTGAACGTATTTCATTGGGCTTGAAGCAATTAGCGAATGATCCAATCGCCAATTACTTAAATGAACATGAAAAAGGTAGTGTTGTGTCGGGTAAAGTCGTTGAAGTCGATGCAAAATCGGCGACAATTGAACTCGCTGAAAATGTAATGGGTAACTTACGTGCTTCTGAAATTTCCAATGAAAAAGTGGAAGATGCTCGTACCCGTTTGACCGTAGGCGAAATGGTAGAGGCGAAAATTATCGGTACAGACCGTAAAACACATACCATTACTTTATCGATGAAATCAAAAGACGGGCAAACACCAAAGAAACCAAAAGCGACAACTGCGGCGAAGAAAAAGGATAAATCTTCTGACGGTCCATTAAAAACCACTTTAGGTGATTTGTTGAAAGCGAAGATGGTGACGGAAGGCGAGGGATAGTAAAAACCCTCACCCCAATCCCTCTCCCATAAATGGGAGAGGGGAAATAAAAGTTCCCTTCTCCCACTTGTGGGAGAAGGTGCCCGTAGGGCGGATGAGGGTTTTTAAATATTCTCTTACTATAGCGAAGTGTTTAACACACCAACTTAAAGACAGGAGTCCACATGCGAATTTTCACTTATTTATTTTTCATTATTGTTATTATTCTTGGCATCACATTTGCTGCGTTAAATCATGATCCGGTTAAAATTAATTATTATTTAGGTGAACAGTCTTTACCACTCTCTCTTTTGCTTGTATTATCTTTTATCAGCGGAAGTGTTATAGGTTTAGGTGTTGGGCTTTGGATTTTTTTCAAAACCAAACTAGTCAACTATCGTTTGAATCACCAACTGAAAGTCGCTGAAAAGGAAATTGAAAATTTACGTGCCATTCCCTTACAGGATAGACATTAATGGTAATTTTGGGATTCATTTTGTTTTTTTTAAGCTTGGGAGCTGCCTGGTATTTAGGTTATCATGCTCGCCATCAGCCGCAAAAAAAAACGTCCCATCTTCCTCGCGATTATTTAGTAGGTTTAAATTATTTATTAAATGAAGAACCTGATAAAGCTGTAGATGTTTTTATTAAAATGTTAGAAGTCGATAGTAATACTGTCGAAACGCACTTGGCAGTCGGAAAGTTATTTCGTCGTCGTGGCGAAGTAGATCGTGCTATTCGCATTCATCAAAATCTCATTGCACGCCCGCAATTAGACAAAATTTATCGTGATCAATCCTTATTTGAATTAGGTCAAGACTACTTAAGCGCTGGCGTGCTAGATCGTGCGGAACGTATTTTTATTGAAGTGATGGGAGTGAAAGAATACGCTATTCCTGCTTTACGCGCATTGTTAGATATTTATCAACAAGAAAAAGATTGGAAAAATGCCATTCAGATTGCAACAAAATTAGAAACCGTTACTAAAAAAAATATGCAGCCCATCATTGCGCATTATCATTGTGAGCAAGCAAAAGAGGTTTATGTCAAAGACCAATATGAAGAAGGTCATCAGCATATTAAAAATGCGTTATATGCAGATAAAAATTGCGTGCGAGCAAGTTTGTTGCATGCTGAAGCTGAAATGAAAAAAGGTGATTTTAAAGTTGCATTACGCAGTTTACAAAATATTAAAAAGCAAGACGCAGATTATATTTCAGAATCACTGATATTATTAGCTTCTTGTTTCGAAGCGTTGAAACAAGAAGATAAAATGATTGAATATATTACGCATTTGTTCGAAGAATATCCTCATGTGCCTGCGGTTTTATTATTATCGGATCATCTGCAACGCTGGAAAGGAGATAAAACCGCGAGTACTTTTGTTGCGGATTATGTTCGTCGTTACCCCTCTATTCATGGATTACATCAATTTATTCATTTTTACCTTTCCAATACAAAAGGCCAAGCGCGTGAAGATTTAATTATTTTACAGAATCTCACCAAAAAATTATTAACGGATAAGCCAGATTACCAATGTGAATCTTGTGGATTTTCAGGCAAATCTTTACATTGGCAATGTCCGGGATGTAAACAATGGAGTACGATTAAACCGATGCATGCGTTGGAGTCTATGGCGTTACCGGCGCGTGTTTAAATCTTGTCATCCTGAACGCAGGAAAAATGTTTTGTCATTCCCGCGAAGGCGGGAATCCATCACTAGTAAGATTCGCTATCAATGGATTCCCGCCTTCGCGGGAATGACAAATAGGTGGATCCCGCGACGACGTGGGCTTGATTAAAAGGAGAACTCATGCACGACATTTTAAAAGCAAGCAGCGACGCAATTGGTATTATTGGCGTAATATTATTATTGACGAGTTATTTTTTGTTAAATACTGGCCGAATGAATACCAATAGTTTTTCCTATCCTTTATGTAATTTTATTGCGGCATGGTTAATTCTTTTTTCTCTTTTTTATAGCTGGAATACACCATCTGTATTGATCGAGGCGGCTTGGATTATCATTAGTGTTATTGGCATGGTGCGAATTCTAAAAAATAAATAGGCGAATATGCCAGGAAAATATGGATTATTTACAGTTACAATCCCTAAAACAACTTTAAATATTACTATTCCTAAGTTACGACATCCCGAAGCGTATACAGAAACTTTGCATATTGAAATAGGGAAAGCATTCCTTAATGTTTTTTTGCAAAAAAGAAAAGCGCAATTTGTTTCAAAATTTTTTTTAAATCAAGTCGGAATTTATTTTATCCGTTATGTGAATCAAAACATTTCTTCAGGTTGTACATCTGACCCCGCTACATTTTTTTCACCGTTGGCGGAACAATTGACGTCTATTTTGCATTATCAATCCTATCAAGATCCTGACAACTGCCTCGAAACCTTAAACATGTCATTATTCAAAAAAAATGTTGATAGACGTTTAAATGCAATGTTTTCTCATACGGATACTTTGCAAACCTACTATCAAATAATAGCAATCCTTATTCATGGATTACATTTACATCTTCCGAATAAAAATGAATTATCTCTACAACATTGGGAAAAGGCTTATCATCTGGTCGTTCAAAAAATGGAAACGCATCGTGTTTCATTACAAACTTTTTTTCCTCAAATGAACGAGGTTTTCAAAGTAAAAAATATAAAACGCATGAAGTTTATTTATACGGTTCCTTTTACTGATTTTAAACCCGAAGTTTTATTGCAAATTGCAAAACTTGTTAAATTAGTTGATAAAAAGTATGTCTACCAAAAAAATCAGTGTCTCTATGCCATTCAGCAGCAACTTGCGGCCAGCAAGCAAGGTATTTTTCATCTACAGCAGTTGTTTGCAAGTTTACCCAGGCCACGCTAGCATCAAAACTTTCAGACTTTATTTATAATTCAATAAGTTACGAAAGTTTGACCATTATTCTTTTCAGTAAAATTGCGCAAATTAAATACAGTGATGTTATAATATAAGTTGTTACTGTCATTGATAGGTGCAGTTTTGGAACGAAAAAAATTAAGTACTGATGAAGTTAGCGTAGATGCTAATTTACCTTTTTATGAAATAATGGAAGATTATATCAGTAAGATAAATGAATATTCCTCCATTAATCAAATAGAAGCAGATGTTCTGCATAGGCTTCTTCATTTAGACATGAATGCTGCATGGATTAAAGAAAATAAAAATTATCTTCCACTTCCAGAAATAGAATCGATTTTTCAACTTTTTCATTCGATCTCTTTAGAGAAGACATCCACTGTGAAAGATCACTTCATCGCAGAATTAGCTAGCCATTTGATTATTTTAGGCGACATCTTGCTTCAAAGAATGCAAGAAGAAGATGCGTTAGATTATTTAGAAAAAATGGATATTATAGAAAAGATAACAATCACTATTTCATCTTTAAACGACAGTATTTTTAATAAAATACAAGTGCCCCGAGATAATCTTGTTAGTCGCCATATTGAAGAAAAACTACAAAAGCCTCTCTCGATTCCATTATCCTCGAGTGTTCATCCGATTACTTATTTTGATAGTATGACGGCATTGTATGGTGCCGCAAAAGAGCCAATAAAAGTTGCGCGAGATTTTTTTTCGACGTCTCGCAATGAAGAAGAGTTAAAAAAATGTTTAAGTGATGATAAATCTTTTTTGAAAGATTTAATAGAATGTCATATGACTGGAAATCTTGTTCCTGCCGATGGTTTCCTCAATGTTTTACAATGGTTGCAAGAACAATTTACGGATAAAGAAGCATTTGCTCTTCTTATTTTAAAAAATTATAAAATGATTTTTAATAAATTAAAAACGATAGCGATGCGAGAGCAACGTGAAAATCCTAGTTTCTTATTTGCATCCGGCTATTTGGAGGGTTCAGAAAATGAAGTCAGGATTGCTGAAAGAATTTTGCTTCAAGTATTTTCCGTCATTAATAGCGCGTTAGGACCAACCAATCTAAAGAAAATATTTGAATTAAGTGATCAGGATAAACAAGTTAAACCATTAGCGCAATTACTCGTAAGACAGATTCCTTACAATTTTAATATAGTTATGCTAGTGCAATGTGGCATATTTCCTTACTTGCAAGAAAATCTTAGCAAACTAAAAAAAATAGTGGATACCGCTCCACCCAATGATACTTTAGCTTTTGCATTAAGCATGTTGCCTCAACATATCGATGAGTTGAAATTAACATCATCTCAACCCTTGATACCCACGCAGTTCGTACGAAAGTCTAAATCTGAAATTGCCGAAGCTTATGAAGCTCTCCGATTACAGGCCTATGAGAAGAACAATAAAAAGAATCCGGAAGATAAATCAAAAGTTGATATTTTCTTCGAGAATTATGAAAATTTAATTCTAGAATTAGCTAAACATTTTGGGATGAATATTATAGAAATTTTGCAAGATTCATTAAAAAAATCTGATCTTAATACCTTAGCTAAACAATTAAAGACATTTAATAAGTTTGATATAAGAAAAGAATTATTAATACATTATTCAGGACAGATATCGAAATCATATTCTCATCTTTATGCTTTAAAAGTAGATTTGACGCTCGTCAATTTTTTAAAGAATTTTCCTCATACAAGATATTCTGAACCAGTTATTGAAGCATTGAGAAAGCTTATTGATAGATTTTATAAAATTAATGACAAAGTCGCTATCGAATTTCATCATAGAGAATGTTTAGATTTTTTAAATTTATATAAGGGTCAAATATTTTTACTTATTAATCTCGGTTCGGAAAAAATTTTAAAGGAAATGATGGATTTAATGGGAAACACTGCCATACCTTTAGAAAGAAAATTACAATCTGTACCTATTGGATTTCATCATGCATTGATCCAGACTTTATCTACTTATTTTGCATCATATCCTACAAGTCTGGCTATTATCTTGGATTCTATCATTATTTTAAATGCTTTGATTCAGGTAAATGCCCATGAAAAATCAAATTTGTCGCTGGTTGACTTTTATATGGAGTATGCAAAAAATGTTTCACCCAAAGATTTTTTAAAAAAAATACAATTATTAATGTTAAGTCAATTTTTCCAAGAAGAAAAAATAATGTTGACACCTGAAGATGTGAACAAAATATTTGAGCGTTTTTCGCTTGATCAATGTTCGAAATTAATAGTAGCAAGTCAAAAAATGGAAAAAAATGAATATCGCAAAATATTTATTGAATTATTACAGCTTGATCTCTTGGGAGGGAATGTCGATACATTTTTACATGATATTAAACAAGAAAATCCAATCGGCCGCGATTTAGCAAATCATAATTATTTAATTCAAGAAAAGCTTCGTCTGAAGAAAATTTCTCCTGATAAAGCATTGCGTTATGAGAAAAAGCACGACTTTCTTTTATATTCAGGCAAAAACAAAGATTTGATACTTGCGAGTCATTATCTTGCGCTTTGGGAACACTTAACAAAATTAAAGGAGGTGCTGGATCAAGGTTTAGATTTACAAACATTAAAAGTAGATATACGCTCAGAGAAAGAAAATATAAAAGAACTAAAATTACAGGGTTTAGATGATAAAATTCAAAAAAAACCAAAATTACTAAGAAATATTGATGATTTTTTTAAGACTATTCCTGAAATAAATAAAAATATTCCGATTAGTGAAAATAAAAATATCATTGCACTGCTTTCTAAAGATATCTTTAAATTAAAAAGTATTCAGAGAATCTGCAAGTTCTATCTTAAGGATAAATTAGATATCCAAAAACAGGACGCGGTTTTTTTAAGCAAAGCGTTTTATGAAGCGGCTGAAAATTTTAATAAAGAATTAGAACAAATTATCACCCTCACTTCTTCTTCAAAAAAGAAAACAGTTAATGCTGAAGTTGATTTTTTTTCAATTGAGCAGTGGGGCAAAGATAAAATGACTACTTTTTTCTTAGGCGATAAGGTCAGTTGTTGTCTTGCAACAGACAATACAGACTTCCCCGCAATGGTGCAACGTAGAATGGATGATGCGATTTTGTTTCACGTGATGATCGATAAAAGTAAAGATCAACCAATCGCATTAATTTGGTTATTTTTGGCGGAAGATCTTCATGATAATATTGTTCTAGTTGCTAATTTTTTTGAAGTTTCTGCAGAATATGCTCAAGATAAAAATGTGCGAAGAGCGATTTTAAATGAATTACTCGAATTTACTCATCAATATATGCGTGATAATCCAAGAATCACCAATTTTTACATGAGAAAATTGAATTATGGATATAATGAAGGCGATATAAGAAGTTATCCGATTGTTCCATTCATTTTACAAGATAAATTAGGCGGCCCTTTTATTCCTCTGAAGGATAAATTGAAAGCGTCTTCTGATGCGATTTTGCCTGATCAAAAATCGATGACAGTGGAAAAGTATTTTTTGGATGCTTTGAGATATGATGAATTCCATCAATTCGATCCTGCAATTTTACAAAAAGAAAAACGCGACAACGTTTTATCAACGAAGGATTTAATCCAATCTGCAGTTGCTGAAATTTTAAAAACGGAACGTCATATCGATAAAGTTATTGCGTTACTCATCGAAAAACATCGTTATGAGCTAGAACCCTTTTATGATTTACCTCTGAAAGGAAATCCCAATTTGACGAAAGATGTTACTGCAGCATACAAAAAAGTTGTTGCTGGACACATTAAAGATGCTAAACCATTTGTCGCCGCAAGATTGTATTCAGGAATTTTTCTAGGTGCGGATGCTCAAATAAAGCAACACAAGGATTTAAAAGCTTACAAAAAACCACGATAGTGGGTATTCCGTGTCCCAACCAAAAGCGCCCAGTTGTATTTTTTTTGCCAATATGAGATATCTTCTATATTATTCTGATTTAAATACTTTTCGAGTAAGACGATTTTTAATTCAGTTTGTGTGAGCATGTATGCTATAATGTGTACATTAGGTTTTCAAATAATTAAAGGAATTTGATGAAACGAATAGAGTGGAATGAGGAGAAAAATTTGCAATTGCAAAGAGAGCGAGGTTTAAGTTTTGAGGCAATTGTCGTGGCAATTGAGCTTGGTAATTTAATTGATATTGTTTCCAATCCCAGCTCGCAGCATGTTGATCAACAAGTATTTGTTATAGAAATGGATGATTATTTAGTTCTCGTGCCTTTCGTGGAAGATGAAGAAAAAATTTTCTTAAAAACTGCTTTTAAAAGTCGTAAGATTACGAAAAAATATCGAAGAGGTATTAATGATGAAAAAAATTAATCAAAAGCTTGATGCGGAAGAAAAAGCTATTTTAAAAGCCTTTGAATCCGGCAAATTACGTAGTGTTTCTAAGTTACCAAAAGAAAAAAAACGTTTTCAGACAATAGCTAAAGCGCATGGTATTAAAAATCGACGTGTCAGTTTACGAATGACTGAATGGGATTTTACACGCATTCAAGAGGAAGCACTTAAAGAAGGTTTACCTTATCAGAGCTTGCTATCCAGTATTGTTCATAAATATTTGACCGGTCAGATTAAATAAAGCATCACAAAGCAAAAATTAATTTATATCCCGTGTCCCAACCAAAAGCGCCCAGTCGTCTTTAAAAATGGGCTTTTGCATCGTGTAATTTTTGCTGTAAGCATCAAAAATCTTTTCCGCATCCACGCGCAAAATTCCGGAAAGGACTATCTTACCTCCTGGCTGCGATAATTTTGCAAATAAAGGTGCCAGAGTTAGCAGTGGTTGAGTGAGAATGTTTGCAATGATTAAATCCGCTTTTGCTTCAGGTAATTCGTTTGGTAAATACGTGATAAATGCTGGAGGAAATAATTGATTTTGCTCGCCATTTTCTCGCGCTGTGATTAAAGCATCTGGATCATTATCCACAGCAAATACTTGTTTTGCGCCGAGTTTTAAAGCGGAAATTCCTAATATTCCTGAACCCGTGCCATAATCAATAACTAATTTTTCTGATTGAATATTTTGGTCGAGCCATTCAAGGCAGAGCGAGGTGGTTGCATGTGTTCCAGTGCCAAAAGCGAGTCCTGGATCCAAAATCACATTGACTGCATCGGGTTTAGGTAGCGTTTGCCAACTTGGAGATACCCATAGTCGATTGCCAAAATGCATCGGTTTAAAAGTATCTAAAGATAATCGCACCCAGTCTTGATCCGCAATTTCTTTAACGCTTAATTCTTGAATTGTGCCTTCAGTTTTTTGTTGTTCAAAATAGGAAAGAATGGGAGTGAGCTCGATATCATTGGTAAATAATCCAATTATCACTGTTTTTTTCCAGATAATCGGCGTGGTTTTCGTCGGTTCAAGGATGGGGCGATCGCCACCATCATGCAAAGTCACCGCCACCGCCCCAAAAGTGGATAATTGTTCACTTAAATCGGAAACATGTTCCTCTGATGCCGTAATCTCTAGTTCAATCCAGGACATGGTGAGTACCTTTGTTGTGTTGTTAAAAAAAGTTGATATTGCGAAAAGAGCCTGTCATGCCAGCATGTTTTTACATAGGTCTCTACACAACCGTCGTCCCGCGGCTTGTCCGCGGGATCCAGAACTGCATTGATATTGCTCTGGATCCCGCGGACAAGCCGCGGGACGACGGTTGTGTAGAGACCTCTTATGCTTTCAGCTGGCATGACAGGTAAAATTACCACAGCCCTACGGCCTCCCAATGACGACTGCAATCCAGATTTATTTCCTAAAAGGCCGATATGAATTTTCGGAAACTTTTTGAGTCGCATCATTAAATATTTGATCATAGCGTTGTTGTATAGCTAACGCTGGTTTTAAATCACACAAAGCAAATTTTTTGCCGTTACTTGGATTAGTTCGATAGCCGTTTTTATCTTCAGGTAATTTTGTAAGAACTCCCCAATCACATAGCTTATCATCCAATAAAACGGGAATATTTATAATTTTGTCATTGATTCGCAAATCTGCCGGTAAATCTATTTTTAATTCCTCCGCTTTTTTGCTGTTAGAACTAAGACTCCTATCTATGACAAATCGTGAAAGCGCTTCGCTAGGAAGATTATTAGCAGGCTGAATTTTTGATTCATGCTTGCTTAAAACCTCTGCCATATCTTGTAATGATTGTAGGTGCCATTTTTCCATAGCACTCATCAATTCAGGATCCTTCGATTCCTCTTCTGTTACCTCTACTGTAGCTGTAGGGTTAACATGTAGTTCTTCCGTTGTAGGAATTGATATTTTACGAGAGAGATCGAGCTCGATAGTAATACGGTTAGTCGTGTTGCGATGCACAGTATTCCCCTTATTGTTTTATTTAGTAATATAGAACCGCTCGATCCTAACATATGAAAATATTCGCTACAATCCAGAAGGCTCTCTGGATTGCCACGCGGAACTAAAAGCGTTCCGCTCGCAATGACGATTTGTGGTGTCTTGTCATTGCGAGCGTAAGCGAAGAGGTAGGTTGGATTAGTCGTGTTTTTTACGACGTAATCCACCAAAACACTTACTCATCCCAACTCAACGTTCCACCGGTTTGATATTCGGTCACGCGTGTTTCAAAGAAATTCTTTTCTTTTTTCAAATCCATGATTTCACTCATCCAAGGAAATGGATTGGTGGCACCGGGATATTGTTGCGGTAAACCAATTTGCACTAAACGACGGTTGGCGATGAATTGCAAATATTCTTTAAACATATCCGCATTCATGCTTAAAATCCCGCGCGGCATGGTATCTACCGCATAATCATATTCGAGATCCACGCCACTTTTCACCATATCAATGACTTCTTGTTTAAATGCATCTGTCCAGATTTGCGGATTTTCAATTTTAATTTGATTAATCACATCAATACCAAAATTCATATGCATGGATTCATCGCGTAAAATATATTGGAACTGTTCCGCAGTACCGGTCATTTTATTACGACGACCCATCGATAATACTTGCGTGAATCCGACATAAAAGAAAATCCCTTCAAAAACGACGTAAAATGCAATTAAATCTCGCAATAATCGCTGATCGTTTTCCGGCGTGCCGGTTTGAAAATCGGGATCACATAAACTGCGAGTATAGGGAATAGACCATGCCGCTTTACGTGCAACGGAGGGTACTTCGCGATACATGTTGAAAACTTCCGCTTCATCCATACCTAAACTTTCAATCACATGTTGATAAGCATGCGTATGCAACGCTTCTTCGAAAGCTTGACGCAATAAATATTGTCGACATTCCGGATTCGTAATGTGACGATAAACCGCAAGCACGAGATTATTTGCGACGAGTGAATCTGCGGTTGAAAAAAATCCGAGATTACGCTTGATAATCAAGCGTTCATCTTCTGTCAGACCATTCGGATCTTTCCAGAGTGCAATATCAGCCGACATGTTGATTTCATTCGGCATCCAGTGATTTGCACACGCGTCTAAATATTTTTGCCATGCCCATTTATATTTAAAGGGCACGAGTTGGTTTAAGTCAGCACGACAATTAATAATGCGCTTCGTATCGACATGTACGCGTGCAGCACCCATTTCAAATTCTAAACCAATCGGGTTAAGTGACATATTTTTCTCCTAATTATTGACATGCTTCGCATGTTGGATCGGTAATTAAACAAGCCTTAGGCTCGGCGGCAACAGCATTTAATGTGCCTTGATTGACCGTGGATTTTTCGGTATTAGTCGCGCCCATGCTACGTAAGTAATAAGTGGTTTTTAAACCTCTTATCCATGCATGTCGGTACAATTGATCGAGTTTTTTACCTGAAGGCTCTGCCATATAAAGATTGAGGGATTGCGCTTGATCAATCCATTTTTGGCGGCGAGATGCAGCATCTACTAACCACACTGGATCCATTTCAAATGCGGTGCGATACCGTTCACGGATTTCATTTGGAATGCGGCTGATTTTTAATACGCTGCCATTATAATATTTTAAATCATTTACCATGACATCGTCCCATAATCCCGCCTTTTTCAAATCTTCGACGAGGTATGGATTGATCACCGTAAATTCGCCCGATAAATTCGATTTCACAAATAAATTTTGATAAGTCGGTTCAATCGATTGTGAAACACCGCAAATATTAGCAATTGTTGCAGTCGGTGCAATGGCTAACACATTCGAATTTCGCATACCTACTTTTTTCACACGTTCACGTAAACTAGCCCAATCTAATGTTTGGCTGCGATCTTGTTCCAATTGCGCACGATTTTTTTGTAAAATTTCAATCGAATCGATTGGTAAAATACCTTGGCTCCACAATGAACCTTCGTAAGTGCTGTATTTTCCACGTTCTTCGGCAAGATAAGTTGAAGCTTCGATCGCATAATAACTGATAAGTTCCATCGAACGATCCGCGAATTCCACTGCCTCATCCGACGCATATGCAATACCTAATCGATAAAGCGCATCTTGGAATGCCATCATGCCCATGCCGATGGGGCGATGTTTCACGTTGGAGTTGTGTGCTTGCGGAACCGCATAATAATTGACATCAACGACATTATCCAACATGCGAATGGCGGTATGGATGGTGTGGCGTAATTTCGGGTGATCCAAACCTTTTTCTGTTAAATGTGCCGTTAAATTAATGCTTCCCAAATTACAAACCGCAATTTCATCTTGCGAAGTATTCAAGGTAATTTCCGTGCAAAGATTCGAGCTATGTACGACACCGGTGTGTTGTTGTGGCGAACGTAAATTGCAAACATCTTTAAAGGTAACCCAAGGATGACCCGTTTCGAATAACATGCCTAACATTTTTCGCCAGAGATTGACGGCGGGAATTTTCTTGAAATTACGAATTTTACCCGCAGCTGCTTTTGCTTCGTAGGCGATATATTTTTCATTAAACTTTTTACCATATATATGATGTAATTCTGGCACTTCATCGGGTGAGAAGAGGGTCCATTCTTCACCTGCAATCACTCGTTCCATGAAAAGATCTGGAATCCAATTTGCCGTATTCATATCATGTGTGCGGCGTCTTTCATCACCGGTGTTTTTGCGCAATTCTAAAAATTCTTCGATATCTTTATGCCAGGTTTCGAGATAACCGCAAACTGCGCCCTTACGTTTGCCGCCTTGATTCACCGCAACTGCAGTTGAATTCGCAACACTCATGAATGGCACCACGCCTTGTGATTTACCATTCGTACCTTTAATGTGTGCGCCAAGTGCTCGGACATTTGTCCAATCGTTACCGATGCCACCGGCATATTTTTGCAATAACGCATTATCTTTAATCGCGGCAAAAATCCCATCTAAATCGTCCGGGACAGTCGTTAAATAACAACTGGATAATTGTGGACGTAAAGTGCCTGCATTAAAGAGCGTCGGTGTCGAACTCATAAAATCAAAAGAGGAAAGTAAGTGATAAAATTGAATCGCATATTTATCGCGTTCACTTTCTTTTTCATTGAGCGCAAGTCCCATCGCAACGCGCATGAAAAATACTTGCGGCAATTCAAAACGCGTACCATGATGATGAATAAAATATCGATCATACAAGGTTTGTAACCCAAGATAATTAAACTGTAAATCACGAGAAGGATCGATGGCTTCTGCTAATTTTTTTAAATTGAAACTTTTTAAACTGGGGTCTAACAACTCTAATTCAATACCACGGTCAATAAATGCGTGTAAATAAGGATGATAGATGGAACGCATTTCTTCCACAGTTGCCTTATCTTTTATTTTTAAAAAGCTTAAGGCTTCGGATCGTAAATCATCAAGCAATAAACGCGCCGCAACATAACTGTAGTTAGGTTCTTTTTCGATTAAAACACGCGCTGACATAATCAATGCTTTGCTGACTTGATTGGCCGGAATTTTGTCAAATAAATTACGAACGGTTTCTTCGGTGATATATTTGGCAGAAACATCCTTTAATCCGAGACATGCATCGTTCACCGTTGTCGTTAAGCGGTCAATGTCCAACGGTACGACTTTTCCATCCGATAACGTGATGTGTAGCTGGGTCTTTGTGGGGGCAATTGCGGTCGAAACATTTTGCTCGCGTATTTTTCGGCGTTCTTCGCGATAGAGGACATAAGCACGTGCAACTTTGTGCTCTGCTGCGCGCATGAGGGTTAATTCCACTTGGTCTTGTATATCTTCGATGTGAATGGTTCCACCACTTGGCATGCGGCGCGCGAAAGCTTCGCTGATTTTGGCGACATGTTTGGTGACGGTTTCGTTGATGCGCGCTGAACCTGCCGCCGTATCGCCTTCCACCGCCAAAAATGCTTTCGTCATCGCAATGGTGATTTTATTTGCATCAAAGGGAGTAAGAGTGCCGTTGCGTCTAATCACTTTTAAAGATCCTGGAGCAGTGGCAGCAATTTCAAAATGTGATGGTTTGATTAAGGTATGTTCGGTTTCCATGGCTCCTCCAGAGCGGTCAATAAGGATAAAAAATGTGTTTGGATGAAGGCAGCTAAGTACTTATACTATATAGTTTTTTTCACAAAAAATACTATATATAGATGTTTTCCTTCGGATAAACACAACATACTGTATATTTCTCTAGAGCGCAAGAGAACAAGGTGTGGATAACTTGTGGGAAATAAAAAAAAATTATATACCAATGGCTCGTCGAAATCGCATCCAACAATCTGGTTTTTCTTGTTCCTTTTTTGGCTGAAAAAAAGCCGATTGCAACGTTCGGCTGGCATGATAATACTCAGCGCGAGCGCGAACCGGTTTTTCTTCAATAATGGCTTTTTGTAAAGTTTTTAAATCTTTTTCTAAAAGTGTTGGTTCGGGAAGAATAAATATGTTTGCAGAAGAGTCGAAATTTAAATTGAAGTTCATCATCAATGCAATTAATCCAAGCAATAATTCAAGCCAAGAGCCTTGAGTAGGAAGGGGGAGTATAGGATCATTATTTGCAACTGAAAAGAGATAGTTTACCATGCTAGGCGCTGCGCCTAAGTTTATGCCTATTCCAAAAAGTGTTTTAGCAGGAGAGGTTTCAAAACTTGCAGCAATCACTTCGAAAATATAAGAGGCCGTTGTGTAATAAGTAATAATATGCGAAATCGATAACCCCATTCCTGCTAATAAACGCATTCCGTCCCATATCCAATTTTTATGGCTAAAAATTTGAGGAATTTTGCTTGCTGCTTTTTCACCGAAAAGTTCTGAACCCATCATAGTGCAAATGAAGATATAAGTAGCATTTGAGAGGGATAAAAAAGATTTTTTGCATGTGGGATTCAGATTTTTTTGCTTGATGAGATCAGTCAAGGTTTCTTCCAGTTCATCTCGATGTAAAATGACAATATTATGTTGGTTAAAAATATTAATAAGATAGGGGAGATAAGGTGTTTCCCGTAACGGACGACTAAGGTCTTCATCACGATGCAAATTTTCTCGATGTTTGCTTTTTAATTCTTTGACGAGCTGTAAAATAAAATATTCTTCCGGTGAATAAAAATAAGGCAGTTCTTCAAATTTTTGTTTCGTTCGTACGAATCGAACGGCAAAAGTGACGACAAATGAAACGATCGAGGAGGTAGTCGAGAATGGATATCGAATCCATCGATTTGAAAAGGAACTATAAGTATCCCATGCAAAAATAGCATTAATGGTGGCAGCAGTGAGAGAGAATGCCGTCGCGAGAATTATACCCCTTTTTTTATTTTTAGAAATATTCTGGGTCAAAATTTTTAGGGATAACAAGTCATTTTTCATTTTTGGCATGTAATGGAGTAGTTGCGCGTAGTTGACAAAAAATGAACAAACTCCAAAAATGCCTCCGACCGTCCAAGCCCATGGAGAGAGATTGCCAAAGGGATTTTCCATTATTTCACCCAAAGATTTCTCTTCAGAATTCTCGAGCCGACTCATAATGATGGTGCCAACTGTAAAGCTATTTAAGCCATGCGTTAACGCGGAAATAATGGCAAAGACCTGATAGGCAATTTTATTTGGTTTAAAAAAATGTAAATAGGTATGATGATCCGCATCATCTTTTGGTTTAAATTCAGGAATATCCATATATTGGTACTTATCTTCAGAATGTTCCGATAATGCCATATTATTTCCTTATATTCATTAATCATGTCATGGAAGCGGAAGGCATGTTGGCATGACAAAGTCTAATTACGCAACAACGCCTTTTAGAATAGGGATAAAAAGCGTAAAATATACCTTAAGTCTTAAGTAATCCTTAAGTCTTTTGTGAAAAAAATAATTTATTCTACTTGACATGATCTGAGGATGAGGAATGGGTAACGAAAAAGAGAAGCCAAAACGCGGAATTTATCTTTTGCCAAATTTGTTTACGACTGCGGCTTTGTTTGCGGGGTTTTATTCGATTGTTTCTGCGATGAGAGGCAATTTTGATATTGCGGCGATTGCCATTTTTGTTGCAATGATTCTCGATACGCTCGATGGGCGCGTTGCGAGAATGACCAATACGCAAACCGCATTTGGTGCACAATACGACAGTTTATCTGATATGGTGGCTTTTGGTATTGCACCAGCTTTAGTTATTTATAGTTGGTCGCTTGCCAATTTAGGAAAATTAGGGTGGCTTGCCGCTTTCCTGTATGTTGCTGGGGCTGCATTACGATTAGCGCGTTTTAACACGCAAGCGAATGATGCAGACAAACGCTATTTTCAAGGCATGCCATCTCCGGCTGGCGCGGGTGTGCTTGCTGGCACCGTTTGGATCGGCGCGAGTTATGAAATCCATGGTTTATTAGTTGCGATTCCTGTGGGTGTTATTACGGTATGCATGGCGGCTTTTATGGTAAGCACCATTCGTTATCATAGCTTTAAAAAAATTGATTTTAAGGGTAAGGTGCCTTTTGTCGTATTAATTATTCCAGTTTTAATGTTGGTTGGTATTGCAATTGATCCACCGCAAACGTTATTCGCGATCTTTTTTTTATACGCATTATCGGGCCCTGTGATGACATTGTGGCATTTACGTAAAATCAAACGTCGTCATAAAATTCCTTAAACGGTTTCCTGAATTGCTTCACGCCATGAAAAACGTTGCGCTGCTTGCGATGATGTTGCGGCGCATTGACTACATTGCTGGCAGGGCGAGGTTTTTTTATCTCCTAAAGCAATTCTTAAAAATTCCATTAAACATTGATGTGATTGTTCCGCATAATATTGCATAGCATCAAGATCTTTTAATTTAACTTGATATTGATTTTGGAAACGCGAAAGATCAGGAGAGCCTTTTTTCTTTGTTTTTTGATAAAATTGAAAACCGTGAATATAGATTTTGTTTAAAAATTCTTGTTCCACCAATTCGCTCAAAATAACGGATAATTTTGTGGAATGCATGCCCGTTAAATGACGTAAGGTCGTCAAATTTATACCTTCTTCTTCTCGATCTACCTCTGCAATAATCTCTTCGAAATCCTCAGGTTTAGGTAATGATTCAATAAAAAACCGTTGGATTTTTCGATCAGAACGATCATATATCAATATTCCGTCAGCAAGCTGCCCGTCGCGACCTGCACGGCCAACTTCTTGATAATACGCCGTGATTGAACCAGGAAAATCGTAGTGAATCACGTATCGTAAATTCGGCTTATCGATGCCCATTCCTAATGCGTTGGTTGCCGCAATAACAGGATATCGGTCATCTAAAAAATCGTTTTGAATTTTTAATTTACTTTGAATAGAAATCCCAGCATGATAAGCAATCGCTCGAATTCCTTGCGAATTCAAATATTCAGCCACGTTTTCGGTATTTTCTCGCGTTGCGCAATAAATTAAGCCGCTACCTTTTAACGACGTAAATAATTGGGTGAGCGTGGCTAATTTAGATTCGACCCCTTGTGTATGAATCACAGAAAGTCGAAGATTTTTTCGCTCCATACTTTCTCGATGTACGGTAAGCGTTTTACGATTTATTTTGAATTGATTTTTAATATCTTCCTCTGTTTTTTTATTGGCGGTTGCAGTTAATGCGAGTAATTTGATATCGGCATCCTTTTTTATGATAGCTTTGATCAATTTTGTAATTTGTCGATAACTCGGACGAAAATCATGACCCCATGTAGAAATACAATGCGCTTCATCGACAACTAAAAGTTTAATAGGCAAGCTTAATATAAATTCAAAACGATCCACAAAATTAAGTTGTTCGGGCGCGATGAATAAAATTTTTATTTTCCCACGACGCGCTGCCTCACGTGCGTTTCTATTTTCTTCGGGAGTTTGATCAGTATTCATACTTGCCGCAGGAATATGAAAACGATTTTTTAATTGTTGTAATTGATCGCGCATTAACGCAAGCAATGGCGAAATCACCAATGTAATGCCATCCAACAATATACTGGGTAATTGATATAGCAGCGATTTGCCATATCCTGTCGGTTGAATGCAAAGCAATCGATTTTTTGTCATCAATGTCATCAATGCTTCCAGTTGTCCTTCACGAAAGCTCTGCATATGAAATTGATTTTGTAATGTCGATAATAATTCGTCCGCAATTTTTTGTTGCATAGGAAGCCTTTATATTTAGGAGGGATTGAGAGAATTGTGAAGTCGGAAATTTTTAACATAAAACAAATTCTTATGCAAGTAATTTGAAAATTCGTCGTCCCGCGGCTTGTCCGCGGGATCCAGAATGGACATTTCCGCTGTTACTGGATCCCGCGGACAAGCCGCGGGACGACGGTTATGGGATTACCGAATCTAGTGACTTTTCTGTTCTTCTAAAAGTCTATTACTCACTAAAATATTTTTTGAAGTTTGCCCCCATGGATAAAAATGCAAATGTTGATAGCGTTCGGGCATGGCATGATAATCCTCAATATCCATGATGGCAAAAACACGTTGATGACTTTGCCATAAAGCATTCAATTGACGATCATCAATCATCCAGTCATGATTTTTTTGATGTTGCATGCCAAATGCAAATAATTTTCGGCTATTTAAAATATCAACGCGCCTATCTAAATAAAACGATAAATCTTGATAGTGATGATTAAATGCAATGACCTCATCTTCTTCCTGAAGGATGGGTTTTAATATTTGTGTCAGAGGCAAAATCGTCAGTCTGTCCATCGCAGGTAATGCTTTTATCAGCAATAAACCTAACATGGCCCCCATTGCAATGGTTGAATAGATCGCGTAATCGGGTTTTTTTTTCGAGAAAAAATATCCCAGCAAAGATCCGACAATAATGACACTCGCGATGATATACAAGTAAAAATTAGTCAGATCACGATCGGCGACTTGCCAATATTTGGTAAATAAAAAGCAGGCCCCCGCAAGAATGAAAGAAAATATGCATAATACGATATATTCTTTTTTAAGATTTACCGCGTTTTTTACGTAATTACCGATTAATATGGCGAGGGGAGGGAATATTGGTAAAACATACGGAATTAATTTTGCTTTTGAAATCGAAAAAAATAAAAAAATAAGAATGGCGTATAAACTAAAAAAGATTTTTATTTTTTTTGCTTTGAGGTGATGAAAGCTGCGTGGAAAAGAATGGAGAAGTGCTTTGGGTAAAAAAATAATCCATGGAAACAGTCCCATGATAATGATAGGGATGTAATACCAAAAAGGCTGTAAATGTCCAATATCACCAGAACTGAACCGTGAAAGATGATGTTCGACAAAGTAAAAATGCAAAAATTCTGGATTTTGTAAGGTGACAATCCAATGCCAAGGGACTGCAATGAGCATCACAATCGCGAAATATACGCCAATTTCTTTAAAGCGTATTAAACGCCATTCCTGAAAGAGAGTAATCCAGACGCCAATGATCATGAGTGGCAATACAATACCCATGAGCCCTTTCATTAAAATAGCAAAACCCATCGCAATGCTTGCCATAGTAAAATAAAAAAATCGCGTGTGTGTGTCGGTTGCACCGAGAATAAAACTAAACAATGTAAAAGCAATGAGTACGGAAATGGATAAATCCATGGTGTACATGTGCGCGAGGATAAAATACAACATACTGGTTGCAAGAATACACGCAGAAATAATACCGGTTTTGTGATCATACAATTTTTTTGCGGTAAAATAAGTAAAAATGCAACCCATTAAAGCGAGCATGGCATTCACTGATCGAAGTGACCATAGGTTACACCCGAATATTTTTGCGAAACCAACGCCAAGCCAATAGAGTAAAACGGGTTTTTCAAAAAATTTAATACCATTCAAATAAGGCGTAAAATAATCTTTTGAGACAAACATTTCACGCGCAATTTCAGCGTAATTTGCTTCATCAGGAATTGAAAGAGGTCTTGTGCCAAGCATGATAAAAAAAAGAATAGTCAAAAAAATAAAAAGAAAAAAAATATCAAATAACCGCCAGGTTTTTGGGCTGGAAGACATCATGTCAACTTCCTTGTGATTAAGTACGTGAACCGAAAATAATGCCAAATATAATATATTTTGGTTCTTTGAGATAGGGTCCGACATTTTTAACGGGAGAAATTTCATGTGCGGCATTGATCGCAGCTTTATCAAGCATATCAATATGACTTGATTCGACTAAGCGGATGTCTGTCACTTTTCCATCGGGATGTACAACAAATCCAATCACGGGTACGCCATGGATATTTAAATCAATGGCAATTTTAGGATAAACAAGATGTGCGGTTAGCGCTTTTCCTAAAATAACAATTAAAGGTTTCGCTACTCCTTTTTCACCAATCAAATGAACGGGCTCGGAACTTTGTGCAGCACTCTTTGGAACTAATTGACTTAATTCCTGTGGTGGCCTTTCCGTAATAGGTTTTTCAATGCCATCGGGTGAAGTTAACATTTTCTTTTTTTCGATCATGGGTTTATTAGGGGATTCTGAATGTGCAATGGGTGTTTCTTTTGATTCATGATATAAAAAAGAGGGAATAGTTAATTCGCGACTTTCATCATTTATTTTTTTCGGTAAAAGAAAAAGTGTGAAAATAAAAAAGATAAGTATATGAAGGAACATTGCTAACCAAAAACTATTTTTTTGTAACGTTCTTGTGATAGCTTTACCCATGATTCAGCCTATTTAAGAACAAATCTAGTATGGAATAGTGTAACATTTTTCGGGAAAAGCTGCTATCTCAAAGAGTTGTCATCCTGAGCGCAAGCGAAGGATCAGTTTAATTCACCACTATAATAATGTGGATCGTAAACTGATCCTTCACTTCGTTCAGGATGACAATATGCATTATTGAATCGGCTCAGCTAATTCTGTCGCAAAAGCAACCCCTAGCGTTGCAAAATTAATCATATGTTCTAAGGATAATTTTTCAATGGTATCTCTAGAAGTATGAATATCAGGATTATCACGACCAAAAGCGGCTTCAAATGGCATACTTGATGCAAATCCATTCATCGTCCATGTTGCATGATCACTGCATGCATAGCCGCATTCAGTATATCCAACAGGGACTTTGACATACGTCGTAATTAATGTTTCGATAAATGCTGTTAAATCAGGATTAACATAATCATTAATCAACCAGATGGTGGGGTCATTTTGATAACGGTAACCTGTCATATCAAATTGTATGACTGCAGATACAGGGATATTTTTATTAACAAAATCTTCGACCACAAATTGCGAGCCGACTAACCCCATTTCTTCTGCAGAATACCAGACAAAATAAATTGGTTTTTTGAAATGCATCCCACTTGAAAGTATGGTGTGCGCAGTTTCTAAAACGGTAACACTGCCTGAGCCATCATCATCTGCGCCTGGTTTTACGCTGAATTTGCTTGATAAGGTATCCATATGTCCACCGATCACAATCCCCGGTTCATCTGAATTTCCATATTTCATCACAACAGAAGGTTGTTTATAAAACTTACCGGTTGGCACAAAATAAATGGTGACATCACTCTTATGCCCGGTACTGGTTGCTAATTCTATCATTTCATCGTGAATTTCAATCGCGGCTTTTACCCCATTTTTGGAATCTGCAAAACGATCAGGATAATTTGTTAAGCTGGTCAGGCGATTCCAAATATACATTGGATTAATGCTTGAGATAAGACGATTAGTTTCATTTGGATATTGGATATCATAAATTTGATGTGTGCTTTTGAGAGATTTTTGGTTTTTAAATTGCATTAAAAAATTTGTTGCAGAAATATGTTTTTTATTCCAAGTATGCGTCACATCAATAAAACCACCGCAATTTTTTTGGGAATTATTTTTTGCATCAATTAATTTATCCATTTGATTATCATGTATCGAAATTAATGATAATTGTTGTGTAGATCCAAGTTCGCTATATTGCGCATTGATATTCTTAAGCAAACAGTGGGGGGCAACAACGACATGTGTTTCAGGACTTGCAAAAGCAATACTACTGAAAAAACATAATGGGATTAACCCTAATTTTTTTTTCCTAAACATTCCATAAACTCCTTATAAATAACCTTTCGATTTATAACACCAATTTTTACTCTTGAAAAGGGTGAAATTATGAACTATAAGAAAAGCCTTGCGACAATTATATGCAAAACCTTTGGTTTTTTTATCAATTAAAACTTATCTGTTTTATAATAGGGTTGGTCGATGTTGATTTAAGGTGTATCACCATGAATGATTTTACACATGAAATAAATCACAAAAAATCACTGATCAAACATCAAGATTGTTTTTCTGATCTCAGAGATTCCGAAATAGATATATTATCGACTTTACTGGTTAAACAAAAAATACCAAAAGGCACAACGATTGTCGAAGAAGGCGACCGGGTGGATGGATTTTATTTAATTGCGAAAGGAAGTGCTGAAGTGCTATCACACTCAAAAGTGATTGCTACTTTAACTGCTGAAAACTATGATGCGATTGGTTTGAATGAAACTGGATTTTATTCACTGTCTGGTTTACGGACTGCAACGGTCGTTTCGATAGATGATATGGAATTATATTATG
Source organism: Gammaproteobacteria bacterium (assembly GCA_013287025.1). The sequence continues at coordinate 30,341 of JABDEN010000006.1, forward strand.
TTGCTTTACCTTTATTTCACGGTTTCGCTTTAAATTACCCGCATGTTAATGAAGTGATGCGCGCGCAGGCAGAAAAATTTCTAAATTCCGCATTGTAATTATCTATCACTTGAAGCAATATCTCTTATTCAAATAATAACAATCAAGGGAATTGTATGTTAAGTAATAATCAATCACTTTATAACTCATATTTATTTAGCGCTATTACTTCGAATGATGCAAAAGAAGTTAATAGATGGTTATCCAACGGCGCAGAAATCAATGCTATTAATCCCAAAGGTGAAATACCAGTTTTTTATGCAGTTAGGCTTAAGCATTGGAATTGTGTCAGAATAATATTGACATATACAAAAGAAAAAATTAGCGGTAATGTATTAAAGCCTGCTATTCAGAATGCACCCGATGATGTAACGAGACAAATCCTAGCAAAAGGCTGTGATTTAGAAAGACATTATGATAGTACAACAGGATACTATGCACTGCATTGTGCCATTTCTAAAAAAAAATCTGATTTCGTAAAAATCATGTTAGATTCTAAAGCAAATCCATCAAAAAAAACCGCTCAGACCGATAGAAATCATGAAGAAATTACACCTTTCACTTTAGCTTTAAGAACCAATCAACCACAAATCATTCAGTTATTATTAAAGGCATCCAATAATGTACCTCCCGAAAGTTTTGAAGGAGAATCACCATTGCTATATGCCGTTAAGAATAAATACTGGGGATGTGTGAAACTGTTTGTGGATTTGTCATTATTTAAAAATGATTATAGTTTAGCTTTTAATTATGCCGTTGAAGAAAACAATAATGTGATGGCTCGTATGTTTATGAGCGCAGGAGTTGAGTTCAATGCCGGATATTTTGAATCAACTGGTTTTTATTCATTACATACTGCTATACAAAAAGGGAATTTTGTAATTATTGCATTTCTATTAGAAAATAAGGTCAATCCATCACTTAAAACCCAACTCACAAAATGGAATAGTAAAGCAAAGACTCCCCTTGAAGTTGCGATTGATTGCAATCAACCTGAAGCTATTTCAATGCTTTTAGACGCAAAAGCGGATGCTAATGTTTTGCTGTCGAATGATAAATTACCCATCATGTATGCTGCAGATTTAAATTATTGGGATTGTGTGAATAAGCTCATTCGTCATCATAGCGCACAATATTCGAATGAAGTATTAGAGAATCTTCTTATTCCAGTCGTATCGCAAAGTCGTAGTGAATTACTTCCTCGATTATTAGAGAGTCAATTATCTGTCAATCGCGTCCCTAGTCCTCGTACGGGATTTTTCCCCCTTCATATTGCTGTCGACAAAAATAATATTGATATGACTAAACAATTATTAGTAGCGAAAGCTGATCCATTCATGACAACTGTCATAACCAATGAAAACAAACTTCAACTAAACCCTCTTGATATTGCCTTAAAAAAAGGGTGGAAAGAGTTAATTCAAATTTTTATTGATAAATCGGGGATAAAAGATAAAACAATAAATGAATTATGTTTCGATGCATCCTCATATCGGGCAACTTATGAGGGGATGTCTCAATGTTTGGAATATTATCAGTTCATGCTCCAAGATGTTTTACAATACATACAACAAAAAAAGGATCATGAATCTTACTTTTTATGCGTGCTTGCTTTTTTTCATTATCAGACAAATAAACAAAATCCTGCTATTTTTGAAATTTTTAAAGATGTTCAGCCAGAAGGACATCGTTATCTTGCCAAATCGGTAATGGAAGTCGTAGCATTTGCCTCTGAATCAAATCAGAAATTTTATCAAGCTATTCCAGAATTGAGTCGACAATTATTAAAATATGAATCCAAAAAAAATGATTCTTCTTTTGCGACGGACGAATTAGTTAAATTAATTTTTCTTAAAGATAAATATATTAAATTACTTCGTGATAAAGTTATTGATATTAAATATATCAATTTTGATAAAACCATCATTCCAAAAGTTTCAGCAATCAATGATATATTAGATAGAGTTTATTGTAAGACTTACGATCTTCGAAAAATAGAAAATCAGCTGAAATTTATTTATGGTGAAAGTAGTTTTTACTCGGGATTTTTTTATAAAAATCAGTTGCTGGAATCGATTAGAGAAATAAATATTTGGGTTGCAAAGCAAAATTGGACGATAGAAAAAACCACAGAAAACCCCGCTAAATTAATTAGACCCCCCCAATATAATCCATCTTTTCAAAAACAGGAATCGGAGACAAGCGAAGAACCGGGTTCTCAAAAAAATCCTTATTTGGATATGAATTTTTTTGAGGCTAAGTCTGATGACAACCGAAAGGAAGGTGAGGGGGAGCTGCAGGTAGAGGGAAGAAGTGAGTTATGTCATGCCAGCCGAGCTACGCGCGCGGTGGCATCCTAGAGGCAACGCTCAATGCTGAATGGATGGAAGCGGAAAGCATGCTGGCATGACAGTGTTGGTGTCACACCACCAACGTCTTCCGATTATTTTTCTCCGCATCGATTTTATTTGCTTCTTTGGCATTTTTAAAAAACATATATCCTGCATAACTGACAGTTACTGTCGTCGTAAGCGCGGTGCCTAAAACTAATAAAACGCTAGGCGATTGGTAATCCACTTTCGCAAAATCAATTTTGGGCGCAACCACGACGTAACCTTTATTCGGTAATAGATCTTTAATCCAAGATCCTTTATGAAGCTTAATATAATCTAAAATGAGTTCAGCATGATGACTATTTTTATCTAATAACGTTTTTTGCGATTCAACGATATGATTATTTAAGATGTCTAAATACATGTAAATAATTTCATTCGGATTGATTTTATTATCACTAGAATATTGCGTTAAATATTTTTCTTCTATTTGTCCTTTTTCATCGATTAATTTATCCATAATTTCATTAATCATATTCTGCTGCCATTCACGAATTTGTGATTTATCTTCATCTCTTAACGCATAAACTTTTCGAGATGATTGATTTAGTTTTTGGATAATATCTCGTAAAGGTTTCATGAAATGTTCGTTATCAGTATCAAGCATCTCATTATGTAAATCCAAAAAAGTTCTTGTCCATTTTCCATATCTATTCGCATACATAAAAATCATATCGAAAACAAATTTATGATCGACCATCGTTTGCTTAAATTGCTTTTCAAATTGCAAAATAATATGTTCGTTAATATTGGCAATCAATGCGCACATGATTTCCCAAGGGTCGATTTCGATTTGGTGTAATTCGAAAAATTGCAATAATTCGTTATTAATCCGAGATTTTTCATCTAATAGAGCAGAAGCTGCATAGGAAATAATTTTCATTTGCCATTCGAAAATATCGTCTTTGTCATCTTCATCCGTCAATACAAAAGTTTTCTTATTTTCAATAATGGAATCAGGGTCAACACAAACCACAATGCGACGTAATTCATGTGTTAACAAAATAAGTTCATTTGTTGGTATTAAGCAAGGAAATTGATTAAAAAATCGTGTGGCTAATCCACTTTTAACTTTATCTTGTGCTGATTCAAGGCACTCTTTGGCTAAATGAGCATCTTTTTGGAATTCGGTTTGCAGTAGGTTGATTAAAGATTTTCGTGGTGCGCACATATTAATCATTTCCTTTTTTTTAAAGTAAAATCCTGAAAGAATTGTATATTAACAAATGTATAAAAAAATCCCAACAAATTTATTTTCTCAATTTGTGAAGTGGAAAAAAATCAAGCTTTATTTTTTGCGTAGCATGCATTCATTACAAAACATTATGACCAATAAATATTTAATATGACGTATGTTTTGAAAAGAAAAATATCATTCTGCGCTATAATTGAATTGGATAAAAAGAAAAAAGGAGGATTCGATATGTGTAGGATTCATATTCATTTTGCTTATTTCGTATACGGTCTCATCGCGATATTGTTAAGTTCATGTTCATCAATGAGTAATGGTCCCGGCCCACAAGGTCAATCAAGCATGCAAAGTTCTTTACCAGCAGATTATGCCTCACGTCTCCCTGAGCATATTTCGACTAAGGAAAAAACGGTGCTTGTTGATCCTAATGTGCACGCTTGGGGTGCTTATGACGCTAGCGGTAATCTCGTTAAAGCGGGTTTAACCACCGCGGGTGCCGATTGGTGTCCCGACATCAACCGAGGCTGTAAAACCTCATCAGGATCTTTTAGGGTTTATTCCTTAGGCGAGCCTGAGTGCAAATCGAAAATTTTCCCAGTAGGAAGAGGCGGGGCTCCCATGCCTTATTGTATGTTTTTCCATGGTGGCCAAGCATTGCACGGATCTTATGAAGTAGTGGAAGGAAATGTCAGCCATGGTTGCGTACGTTTGCCAGTGTCTGATGCCGAATGGTTGCGTTATGATTTTGTCACTGAAGGAACGAAGGTTGTTATCAAGCCTTATTAGTCCCTAATCCCCTCATAGCATCTTGGGGGGATACGGTTTCATCCTAGCGAATGGTAAAGAGATCTTACATTTTCATGAAAAAATGCCTGAAATAATTTACGTAGGCAATGCCTGTATAAGTGACGGGTACGTATTTGAATCCGCGTTTTAGCAAAAATAATGTCATTCTTGCGGCAAATTTCGCGCTCATGAGTCCTGGTCCCATCCGTGACATAAAAGCAGAATGGACTAAATGTCGATAATGAATATTTTTATCATGAAAATAGACCTGTGCGGCTTTTGCGAATTTTCTTTTGGAATCCGCGTAAACTTTCAATTTTTTTATGCCAAAACAAGGGTGGCATTCAATTTCAGAACCCACTCCCCAAATTTCAGGGGGAACCATATGTTTTTTACGTTCGGATTTAAAAAGTTCTATCAAATGAATAAATGAATCGCAATTAGCAAGCATCGCATTTTCATATTTGGAACCATGGCAAAGAAATAATATATCCGTTTCTTTTAACGTATCTTTCAGATTATCGTATTGTCCATAAGTGTAATCTTTCCCGAATGTAAATGTTTTAACGAATGCGCCTTCTTTTAAAAGCATGGCTTTCATGTGTTTTCCTAGGGCGCCATTCGCTCCCGTCATGGTAATGCGTTTGCCTTTGATTTGTGAGCCTGTTCCAAATACATAATCGAATATTTTAATCATAGAACTATAGTATTGATGAGGATAAATATGATGAAGTGCATGATATTCCTTTTTGACAAAAATGCCACCTCGTGGAGAATGAAGTGTCGAAATGGGTTTGTGATGCATATCAGAACCGCGGCAATAACAAACGCTTAAAAAAATAATTGTCTCAAAAAGTAATGCTAAGCATACCGCTTGTGGATAAAAAATGAAAAAGCACGATGCAATACCTATCATATGGACAATATATTCAGGCAAAACATGACTGAATAAATTTTGTTTAGTGAATGCTTGATTAATTTTAAGATGGGGGTAAAAAAAACGATGATGAATCATATGGCGCTGGCTTAAATTTTTTAAGAAAACATTTTTGGACTTCGCGAATCGATGCAAACTATAATGACATATATCAAAAATCACTGTGCCTATCAAATAAGCGGCACATCCTTCCAAAAAAATTTTTATCAATAATTCCATCATCGAGCCATGGTAAATATTATGACGATGAGCGTCAAGTGGTGATATAATAATAAACTTCATTTTTAGAGCAAGGATCCCTCCAACATGAAAAGTAAAGATCATATTGTGAAAGCAACTCTCGCAGGTCTCTTAGTATTAGCTGGATCTCACGCATTGATGACGAATAGTTTTGCGGATGAGCCAATGGAACAAGAAAAATGTTATGGTATTGCAAAAGCAGGCATGAATGATTGCCAAACGTCAAAGACGGGTTGTGCAGGCTCATCGACGAAAGATTCACAAAAAGACGCCTTTATTTTATTGCCGAAAGGCACTTGTGTCAAAATTGTCAATGGTAGCTTAACACCCAAAAAATAAATGTGTGCCGAAAAGGAATTTTATCAGAGGATGAAAAATGCATTCTTTTCCGACGATTAAGCGCGAGTCAAAAGACGATGATTTTGTGGTTGTAGAATTTCCCTACGATCTTTCTCCTTATACTTCCTATCAATTAAATAAAATTTTGAGTGGTTGGTTGAAGGATAAGAAAGAAGAGGTTAAGGCCGAAGATTCATTTTACATCCCCAAAACAAAATATTGTGCGGGTTGGATTTTGAGTAAGCAATTGGATTCCAAAAAAATTGCACTTTTTAATGTTGCGAATTATCCATCTTCCACAAGTCAGTTAAATAAAGAATACCCAACACTGGATGAATCATTGTTGGCATACGCGCAAAAAAAAATTCCTTGTCAGAAATTGGTTATTCCTATTGCAGAGCTTAATCGTAAGCATTTTAGATTATTAGTGATTGAGCCTGATAAAAATCAGGCGATTTTTTATGATTCCAAATCAAGAGTCGTTGGAATGGTCGCAGAAATGATATTTGCTAATTCGTTAGAAGAATATCGGTACATAGAAAACACCTGCAAAAACTATTTTCCGGACATTGCATTTTATGGGGTATATTTCGGTGATCAGCCTTGGAATAATCATGAGGATTGCGGGCCCTACACGGTAGAATATGCTTTCCAGGAAATATTGCCGGGTAATATTACAAAAGTCGATCAAGCGCGTGTAAATCATGACAAATTATTTAATAAAGGCGTGATGGATGCTAAGCCAAAGAAAGACGAGAAAGACGTGATGGGTGCTAAACCAAAGCCTGCCTTAACCATTAAACCTTATTATAAGTGGTTGTTTTGGAGTGAAGGGGATAATAGTCCAGAGGAATGGGTAAATGTTGACGTACCTTCACCGAAAACTCACGTTTCGAAGAAATAAATATCGCTAAATATTGATCTCATTGACCTCGTCAATTCATTTGCATATGATGAATAATTGATTAAAACATCTACGCGAGGAGATGATAATGAGATCTAAAAGAGATCAACAAGATCCCGAACAAATGTTACGACGTTATCCGGGTTATCGACTAAAAAAAACCATCCTTAAATCCGAATTCGTCGAATTCGATGATTTTGAAATTTTTGATTATTATTACTCTGATATTGAATCCGATGATGATGTTGAAAAAAAGCCAAAGGAAATTATTCAAGATAAAAAAGAAGAAAAAACGCTTAAATTTAACTATATTGCGAAGGGTGATATTTATGACGTATTGTATACGCTTCGCCTTTTAAGCAATCAAATGTTAAGCGCTTTTGAAAGTTATTTCGCGATATATCCAAAAAATCCATCGCCTATGTGGATTTTTATTTCAAATTTTTCTGCATTTATTGATACATTTTCCTATGGATTAAAGATGAATCCTATTTTTGGAAGTAAAGATTCTATGGCATCTATTCGAGAAGAGCTCGCCATGTTTATGTTTACTCTGCGATTTTTAATGGCTGAAAATGATTTCATTATTAAAAGAAATAGTGAAAAGAAATGGGAATTTGCGATTGAAAATGGTATTAAAAGAGTAGCGCCTTTAGAAAAAAATGGTCATGCTAAACAAATTTACCATCTTTTAGTGGATTTAATGCGTTATTCTTTTACGCCAATTTTAGAATATAAATCAAGTGAATTCGAGGATTCTTATTCAACGGCTCGTAGATTTGGTTCATTTAAATATAAGAGTTTATTTTCAAGTAGAGATAGTGGCAGTCCATTTATTAAAACCGCTTTTTATGATGAAGAAGAAAAATATGATACTCGCGTAAAAGAAGTTGAAGATATTTCACTACGGAAAATTGTTTTTCAAACACCAGCAAAGCCTGGTGATGTTTTTAAAGAAATAAAAAATGATCCTTCGGATAATAAGGAGATGGCGAAAAATATTCTTTACAGAAATATTGATTTTTTTAAAGCGGCTTTTGATCTTGAATATCCGAAATTATTTCAACGTTGGGCAAAAGAAAATCGCGCTTACATCAAAGTACTTTCTGATCAGTTGCATGAGGCAATTATTGATGATATTCACTCAATGCAAAATAAGCGTGATATTGAAGAAAAGATATTAGCTGATGACAAATATTATGAAGATCTGCGACGGGAAGGTTTAAAAGCAGCAATCACTCCATGCATAAAAAGTGCTTACATGATGGCTGATTTAATTATTGATTATGTTCCTCCAGCTATTTTAAATGAATTAGAAAATGTTATTCCTGGAGAAAATAATTTTCATGGTGTTTTACATAGCATTCATAAAGCTTTAAAAAAGGCGGCAGAGGCTCGTAATGCAGATCATATACTTTCTGGATTCTATGCCTATGGATATAATGTTAATAATTATTGTATTAATCGAAGATTTTTACAACATTTTGTACAAACGATTATTCACAATGAAACTTTAATTGATGCAACCGCCAATAAATGGCGAGAATGTTGGTCGCCACAGAGATTATTCAAGCATAGAATTATTAAAGAAAGAATTAAAAAAGATGATCCTGAGCAAAAGAGAGGATGTAGTTTTTAATTTCTAAAAAAGGAGAGCCACAGTTGAGATTTCGATATGATAACGAATTAAAAATTATAGCAGCCATCAAAGAAGCAGAGGACGCTGTGCTGGATTGGAAAGATCAAGAATTTAGCGGAAAAATAAAAGAAATAATAAAAAAAATAAAAAATGAATTACATCTAAAAACTTCTTTTCAAAGCAGTATTAATGAAATTTTACAGTGGAGAAAAGATCTTGCGTTTATCATTTTAAAAATAGACTTAAAAGAAGGAGGAGATTTATTTTATAAATATGAATTGTTGGTAAGTCTTGAAAAATTAATGCAGGAGACTTTCTTGCCATTTTTACAATTAAAATCTAGTCGTTTACGCTTACAAAAACATCGTTTCGATCCAGTGCTAGATATCAATACGAAAGAGAAAGAAATTGAAAATCTTCCATTAAATGATATTAACCCAATGTACGAAAATGCTTTGCAAGAAATTATTAAAAATTTTGATTTTTATATCAACGCTTTTAATTTACATTATCCCGATGCATTTCAACATTGGGCTAAGAATTATTCTTCCCAAAGAGAGATTGCTGTTTTTTCTGAATCCTTGCGTTTAGCTATTTTATTGGATGCAAACGAAAAATTTGTCAGTCCATTTTCTGATTTTGCAACTGAACTCGTAAATCAAAAATTACAGGAATGGTATGAAGGCTTGTATGAAGCTGCCAAAACAAATAATCCAGAGTTAATTTATTCAGATGTACTGCATAATCTTATGAAGGGTGTGGAAACATTCGCGCGGGCGCACTATACGTTAAAAGAAAGATTCGCCACCAATTTTGCCGTCACCATTGTAAAATCTCCAGTAAAAAAAGCAATAATGGAAAGTTGGCATAGCGATTCACAAAAAAAATTCGATGATTATTTTGAGCCTATTTGGAAAAGCGTTAATAAACATTTTAATTTTTATCAAGCATTTTTAGGATCAGGATTATGGCAGGCTTGTTTTCTTTGGTTGCGTGATTCGAAAGAAAAATTAGACTTATTGTCTCCTTTATGGAATGCTTTTCATGAGAAAGAAAACAATGTGGAAATAGATGCGCAATTAGAACCTTTTAAAAAATTTAATCAAGCGCAGATAGAGCTTTTATTCCAGCAAATGAAATTAGCGATAGAAAAGAATGACCCTCAAATTCTCAAAAAAGCATTTTATGGTGGTAAAGACAAATTAAAATATATAAATTGGCAACTCCTTGATGCATTTTATTTGTTGGCTGCCCCAAAAGGCGATGTTATCTTATCGCAATGGAAAAAAATCGACCTGACACGTTCTCCTTATCATTTATTTAAAATAGGCTTAACCCAAGATGAAAAGCAAAATGTTTCTGAAAAGGTGCATATTAAAAATGATTTATAAGTATAATGAAATATGCGTTTATGTTAGAGTGACGCTCCGTAGGTCATCCTGAACGAAGCGAAGGATCGGTTTAATTTCATCACCATAATGTGGACGTAAACCGATCCTTCACTTCGTTCAGGATGACAAAGCCTCTAGTGCAGCAAAACCTGTGTTGTGTGAGAAACTATTTTTTCGAGTAAATAAGATATCATGAAAAAAATATTATTTTTGATTATAACAATGCTGTTTGGTCATTTGTGTTTTGCCTATCCCATGCCAAATGCTTTCCCTCCTTTCCGTATTGCTGGAAATCTTTATTACGTGGGCACCGATGATCTTGCGAGTTATTTAATTGTGACAAAGAGCGGGAATATTTTAATAAACAGTAATCTAGAAGCAACTGTCCCCATGATAAAAGCGAGTATAGAAAAACTGGGATTTAAATGGAGCGATACGAAGATTTTGTTAACAAGTCATGCGCATTTAGATCATGCTGCGGGTAGCAAATTAATTAAAGAGCAAACTAAGGCAAAATATTTCGTGATGGATGCGGATGTCTCGAATGTCGAATCAGGCGGCAAATCGGATTTTCATTATGGGGATGATGCCAGTATGTATTTCCCCCCTGTTAAAGTCGATAAAGTCCTGCATAATGGTGATAAAGTGAAATTGGGCGGTACGGTATTAACCGCGCATTTAACGGGAGGCCACACAAAAGGTTGTACGACATGGACAATGCAAGTAAGAGATCAAGGGAAAAAATATGATGTGGTCATCGTCGGAAGTCTTAATGTAAATGAAGGGTATCAGTTGATCAACAACCAAAATTATCCCGCTATTTCAGAAGATTATAAGCACGCAATCCAAAAGTTGAAATCATTACCTTGTGATATTTTTCTCGGTGCGCATGCGGTGTATTTTGATCTTAAGAAAAAATATGATTTACAGAATACCGATTCAACTATCCATCCTTTTATTGATAAGGAAGGGTATAAAAGCTATATCGCCCAAAAGGAAAAAGAGTTTTATTCAGAGCTTATCAAGCAACAATAATGGCTGTTGCGAATGAAATAATTCATGTCATGCCAGCATGTTTCTAGCTGGCATGACAGGTTTTTTTTTTATATAAATTTAATAACCAACAGGGATTAGTCTGCCATGATCTTCAAATCGTATTTTTCGAAAACTACCGAGACATATTTTATGATCCATTCTCCGTTAGCGAATTCTCGCCCGACGCTTTTATTTATTCACGGTCTCGGTGATTCACATGTCAATTATTTGCAATATCTTTCTAGTGATTTGAGTAAGCATTTTAACGTGCTTATTCCTGATTTGCTTGGGTATGGCAATAGTTCTTCAGCGGGTGACTACAGTTTTCAGCATCAAATTCAAGGTATTGTGGATCATCTTGATTTTTTAGAGGGCACGACAAAAATAAAATTTAACGACATCATTATGATTGCCCATTCCATGGGTGGGATTCACGGTACATTACTTTGTGAATCCATTATTAAATATTCAATTAAGGGATTTATCAATGTGGAGGGTAGTGTTACGCAGTATGGGTCATTCATTTCAGAAAACATGGTTAACGCGTTAAAAACAAAAATTTTTAATGATTGGTTTGCTGATTTTAAAAAAAATATTCATTTTCGTCCGTATCGTGCTGCTGTGGAATCTTGCCAACCCGAAGCATTTCACCAAAATGCAGCAGAAATGTACGAGATATGTCACGCATCCTCTGGTAAGTTCACCAATAGTATCGGCAAAAAATTCGCTTCTCTTAATATGCATAAAGTCTATTGTTACGGAGATTTTATATGCAAAGAAACGCTCGAATTTTTAAATGAAAATAATGTGCCACTTAAATATATTCCGGCCAAAACACATTTCGTGTTAGTGGAGTGTCCGAATGAGGTTATACAATTCATTGAAAAATTCTGTATTTAAGGATAAACACGGTGTTTGTTAGTTTTAGTTACGAGCTATTTGCTGAATATGATTGAAAGCATTGCAATTTAATTGATTGGCAAATATTGACAATACGGCAAATTGCCGTATAATAAAATTATATTAATGAGGTATTTTATATGCCGCAACCAACACCTAAACACATGCCCGATACTGAACGACTTGAAGCTAGAATCAGTTCGGACAAAAAAAAGTTATTAAAGAACGCCGCTGAATTATCCGGTCGAACGCTCACTGATTTTATAGTGCAATCTGCCTATGAAGCTGCGGTTCGTGTTATACAGGAATATCAGCAGTTACATTTATCTATCAAAGATCGCGAAGTCTTTATTCAAGCGTTAATCAATCCACCTCTGCCCGGAGCTAATCTCCAAAAGGCAGTGAAAAAATATAAAAAGGACGTTCATAGTAAATGACTGCTGAAAATAATAAAAAATATATTATTGGGCCATTGGAAAAGAAGCATGATAAGACTGAATTTAATTGTGGGGTTGATGTTTTAAACCAATATCTTAAGATACAAGCAAGCCAAGATGTTAAAAAAAATGTTGCGGTAACATATGCGCTGTCAACGCCAGCCTCAGAAAAAATTTTGGGATACTACACGCTTTCCTCTATCGGGATTTTTCCAGGGGAACTACCTGATGAACTGGTGAGAAGGTTACCACGATATCCTGCTTTACCAGGCATTTTGTTAGGACGATTAGCTGTTGACAGCAGCTGTCAAGGGACGGGTATAGGTCAATATCTTTTGGTAGATGGGCTCAAAAGAAGTCTTCAAGTCAGCAATCAAATTGGCATTGTGGCGATTATTGTAGATGCTAAGGATAACAAAGCAGTCAAATTTTATGAACATTTTGGTTTTCTTAAATTGCCAGAGAATACTCACAGATTATTTTTACCAATAAGCACTATCAAGAAACTGGAATTACTTTAAAAGGATCCAAATGCTCCGCATTTGCGTCCATTCTTGCTGAAAATAACCTAGAAGCTTCCGAAACGTTGTTTGTTGATGATTCGTGGCAGCATATTCTAGGCGCAAAAGAAGTAGGGCTGCATACGCTGCATATATCGAAAGAAAGGGATATTTTTGAGGTTTCCAACTTTATTCACTCAATTGGTGGCAGCGTCTTTTGTATTTAAAAAATATTAATCTACTACATACAAAATTACTATTTTATGACAAAATATTGCTTTATTAACAAAATAAGAAATCTTATGCAATCAAAAAAAATAATTAATGTTTTCCTACCTACAGATTTGGAACCGATTGAACTCACAAATCAATTAAATGAGAGAATAAAAATTCGACCCATGTATTTTGAGCTAGGATTTAGTTCTTCGTCTAATATCTATGGTAGAAGAATTTTGGTGGATAATTTAATGAGGGCTTTGGAATACTTGCCCTTGAATATTGGATTTCTAGTTTGGGATGTTTATCGGCCAAGAGCTATTCAAGCAAAATTGTTCCATTGGATGCAAGGGGAAATACGTAAAAAATTACCCCAGCTTAATGAAGATGAGAATTATAATGAAACTTGTAAATATATGTCGCCTCCATCAAATGTCGGAGATGTATATTGCCCGCCTCATTTAAGTGGAGGTGCTATTGATTTAACTTTCTATGATATGGTCACAGGTCATGAGCTAGATATGGGAACTCCATTCGATGATTGCACCGATCGTGCTCACAGTTTGTATTTTGATCAACGCTCAGATTTAACTGAGAATGAAAAATGTATTAAAGAAAGAAGAAATCTACTGCGCTTTGCAATGGAAAATTCAGGTTTTGTTTCATATCAATATGAATGGTGGCACTTTGATATAGGTAATATTTTCTGGAGCAGAAAGACCGGACAACCAGAAGCATTCGGTTCTTTGTTTGACGATGAAGAATGGCCTGCATTTGGGGCCCGCATATAACCTATGAATCTTTCATTATTGTTAATTATGTCTTCTGTAATAGCTTTCTCCTATTGGTTGGAAGAACATACAAGATGGGTCGCGCATATATCCGGTGTATTATTAATCATAATTATTGCATCTATTCTCGGCAATTCTGGTTTGGTTCCAGCTTCAGATAATGCATATGGAATGCATATTAAATCGATCATGTTACTCGGCATTGTTCTTATGCTTTTTGCTTTCAATCCTATAAATATTTTAAGAGTGAATAAAGATTTTATTTTTTGTTTTTTTATTGGAGCCGTGTCAACTACTATAGGTGGTCTTATTGCTGGCTTAATATTTAAAACAATACTTCCAGAAGACTATTGGCGTATTAGCGCCCAATTTACTGCTAGTTTTATCGGTGGCTATGAAAATGCAGTCTCCGTAAGTTCAGCTTTAAATACACCGATAGATGTTTTTCTAAAGACTTTTGCTGGCGATAGTGTGTTAACAACTTTTTGGATTATAATTAATATTTTTCAAGGTAGAAACATAAAGACGACATCTGCCAATGTTAATTTGCAAGACTCAAATATGGAAAATATTGCAAGTCCTGTAGATGTTGCGTCGTTAGCGATTACCGTTACAATGGCATTAGCTATATTCGGTATTAGTACCTATATACATGCTTATTTGCCAAATATTCCTGAGATTGTAATAGCTAGTGTACTAGCTACTCTAATTACTTTTACTCCACTTCGATTGAGATTTTCTAGTTCGTACATCATAGGTTCGTTTGGGCTATCATATTTTATATTCGTCTGTGGCGCTATTACTAATATTTCTAGCTTATTTAATAGCTCAATAATATTAATTTTGTTTCCCGCTACTATTGTTTTAATTCATGCAATTATTTTATTTAGCGTTGCGAAATTATTTAAAATAAAAAAGGAAATAGTCATTATCACATCGCAAAGCTTGATAGGAGGTCCTGCCACTGCATTAGCAGTTGTTAGCTCACGTAAATGGAATTATCAATTTGAGGCTATTACATTAGGTTTGTTGGGTTATGCCTTGGGCAATTACTTTGGTTTTGCAGCTGCTTGGATTTTAAAATAGAAATGGACAACATATGTGGGCTATATTTACTGAAAAATTGCAAAAAAAAACAGACGAAAGTCCAGTATTAAAAAAAACACTATTGAGAATATTTACTTTATCACTTGCTTTAGGACTTCTTTTTTCGCCATTAGCGTACATGTTTTTTGCTTCTTTTTTCCAACACAATCTTTTAGCTCCATTCATATTGATATTCGTAATAGCTGTTTTGCTTGGAAGTATTAGCAGTTATCTCATTTTCAAAAATATGTTAACTCATATAACATTAATCATACATGAGTTATCTAAGGAATCTCCGAAATGGGAATTATTGGAGAAGGAATATATAGAATCTGATATAAGAAATTCATATTTGGCAATTAAAAAATTACATATGACAATTTCGTCACAATCTAAAATGGTTGGGGTGGGGGAATTAGCGTCACAAGTAGCACATGATATTCGTTCTCCGTTAGTTGCTTTAGACTTACTCGTCAGACAAATCACGCATCTTCCTGAAGATAAAAGGATTGCTATTCGCAATGCCATTAATCGAATTCATGGTATTGCTAATAATTTGTTAGCATTGTATAAAAATAAAAACCATGTTCCCGAAACCTTTGGTGAATCTTCATCTAATATTTATCCAGAGCTTATTTCTGATATATTAATGAGCGTTCTTTCAGAAAAACGAATTCAATATAAAGATAATTCTATTGAATTCAATATGAATATTGAGAACCATTCATATGGAATGTTTGCTTCAGTTTCTCCATTATTCTTCATAAGAATCTTATCCAACCTGATAAATAATGCAGTGGAAGCTAATGCAAAAAAAATTGATATAAATTTGTCTATTTCAACATCAGACAAAATGTTGTTACTGGATATTAAAGACAATGGCAAAGGTATTTCCAGCGATATATTAAATGTGATCCTCAGTGGTAGATCTGTTACAAGTAAGAACGATGGTCATGGCTTAGGTTTGACAACGGCGATTAAAACTATAGAAATTGAATGGAAGGGGAGGGTGCATATTAAAAATGGAATCCAAAACGGTACTTGTGTTAGTGTAGCACTGCCTCAAGCGCAAACTCCATCTTGGTTTTTATCTAAATTGAATGTGGATCCTACAAAACTCATTGTTATATTAGATGATGATGAGTTTATTCATAAAGTTTGGGATAAAAGATTTAAAGAAATAAATTTTGATTTTCATATTAAGAATATGAACAAAGTAAATGAATTATTGACAAGTACAGATGATTTTTTAAGTTCGGTTAATCTTTTTTTAATTGATCATGAACTTCTAGGTAGCTCTATGAATGGAATCGATGTAATTGAAAAACTAGGAATAGCAAAGAAATCCCATTTAGTTACCAGTAGATATGACGATATTGACATTCGTCAGCGATGTGTAGAGCTTAATTTGACAATTATCCCGAAAACTTTTGCTCCAAACATCCCCATTTCAATAAAAAGTGAGGCGCATATTGATCTTATCTTTATTGATGATAATGTTTTATTGACGAGTGCTTGGACATTATCAGGAATAGAAAATAATAAAAAAATTGCTGTATATAATAATATTCAAAATTTTATGGTAGATTTAGGAAAATATAATTTTGATACTCCCATATATATTGATTCTGATTTAAACGAGAAACGTACAGGCCAAAGCTACGCACATGAATTATATTTAGAAGGTTATAAAAATATTTATTTAGCAACTGGATATCCTGATGACAGTTTTCCGGAGATGCATTGGATAAAAAAGATAGTAGGAAAAGAGCCTCCTTTCATGTCATGTGGATAGCGTAAACTCTTCCTCGTTTGTTGATGATTCGTGGCAGCATATTCTAGGCGCAAAAGAAGTAGGGCTGCATACGCTGCATATATCGAAAGAAAGGGATATTTTTGAGGTTCTCAATTTTATTTAATCACTTGGTGGAGTTGGCTATCGCGTTGGTTAAATAAATAGAATAACGCGATTAAAATATAAAAAAATGAGGAGCAGAACATATGCTGCACAAGACTACATATAAAATCTCTGAAAATCATGGTTATTTTTTTGTTTTTGATTATGCGAAACATAAAATGCCAGATGGGAGTTATCAAATTGTTATTTTTGAATTTCAAAATATTATGGACTCCCAGCTAGATCGAACGAACAATTTCCTATCGAAAGAATGCGCTCAAATTTTATCAAAATTATTCGGGCCAAAAGTATCTTTTATGGATTTAGCGCATTTTCCTCGGAATACACAACTCTCACTAGATACTGTATTAAAACAATTACGTACCGCCTACGATACAATACAGGAGCTCTCGATTAGGAAATTAATTGGAACTATTTATTTTCATTTAGTCGATTATGATTTACTTGATTTTTATCCTGATAGACCACCAGCAAAATGTAAAGCGGATTATGTTATGAATCAGATAAGCTCTAATAAGGTCTTACAACGATTATTGTTGAACAGCAATACATTTAATCGAAAATTCTTACCAGGGAAAGTTATTATATCTACAATGGAAGAATTAAGATCAGATACAGATGCGCTTGCTGATATAATACTAGCCTGTTATGGGGTGAGTGGTGAAATATTTTTGAAATGTAAGCATGGTGCATTAGGTACCCAAAACAAATTTATAAAGATTCAAGACATGGAATCATTGAAAGAAGATCTCTTTCGATTTGGAGTACAAAACACGTATTCTGATTTGTTATCTATCGAAACGGCCAGTCATCTCGGAGAATCAAAAGAAAAAAAACATGTAGATAATTATAGATTAGTGTGTTACATGGCTAAAAATTCTAAGAATGAAAATAATTTTAACGCTATCAATTTATGGCGAACTATCTCCAGCGGCCATAACCTAGATTCGCATTCAGGCTATACTGAAACTCTGTATTTTGCAGAATCAAATCCAATTCATGAGCGTTATCAATTAGGAGATCTATTTTATACAAATATCAATAAAGATAAATTTTCTAAACATTTATCTTTATCACTATATAAGCCAGCACTTTTTGAAGAATTTCGTAAGCTTTGCGAAGGATTTGCATCAATCGATTTTGCTAAAGCCTTGAGTAAAACCCCCGTTTATTACAAAGGGATTTTTGATAATAAATATAAAAATCGTGTCGTATTCACCAGTAATTTTGCACGTAGAAAAACGGTCGATGATATAAATAATATTTTAAGCTCTATTAATACAAAGCAATCAAATACTAAATTCGCTGAATTACAAGAAATAAAAGAACAGGCAGAAAAATTAGACGATCGAAATTGGGGGCTTATCGCAAGGGCTGCAAATACAACATTGCAACAATTTATCCAGTCGCCAGATAAGATTACTAAATGCGTAAAAATCTTAAAATCTCTCATTGTAGAGCCTAATAAAAATGCTGCAGAATTACGCGCTAAAACAATAATGGGTATTAAATTAAAACCACTTAAAAAAGTGTTATTGCCTCGTTTCATGCGGCAACCATTTCTAGGGCATTATTCCATATTTCGTAAAACGGAAAATAGTTATAAGAAAAAACGAAAATCATTACAATCAGAAACTAATACAAAAATCAAAAAAGCACGAATGGAGCGTTGATTTTTTTAATAGATCTTAAGAGTCAAATTCTGAGGAAAAGATATTTTCGAGGTTCCCGGTTTTATTCAATCATTTGACAAAATAATATTAACCTAAAAGGTTAATGAAAGTTTAGTTTACTTATGCTAAGTAGTATACTTATTTGGAATGGAGCTCAGTGAGTGCTGTAATAATTATTGATGTGGAGGATACCCATGATTGAACAAGCAAAACTATTGTATCGTCCAGATAAGGTTTCTGCCCCAGGAACTACATTACTCGATCTTTTAGAAGAGCACGGAATGTCTCAAGCAGAGCTCGCAAAACGAACGGGCCGCCCATTAAAAACAATTAATGAAATTATTAAGGGTAAAACCTCAATTACATCTGAGACAGCCATACAATTAGAAAGAGTGCTAGGCACTCCTGCAGAGTGCTGGAATCAAAGAGAAGCTAATTATCGAGCGTATCTTGCTCGACAAAAAGAGCAAGAGAAACTGTCAACGCAAGAAAAATGGCTCAAGCAATTCCCTATAAAAGAAATGACAAAGCGTAATTGGCTTCCGGCTGTTGATTCCATCACCGATCAGATGATTTCTTTATTAAATTTTTTTGGAGTTGCTACTCCCGAACAATGGGAACTTGGCTGGACAAAAAAACAACTTGCATTTCGGAAAGCTGCAAATCCCAAGTCAGATATTGGTGTTATTAGCGCATGACTAAGAAAGGGAGAACTTGAGGCTTAAAAGATTGAATGCAAA
Organism: Gammaproteobacteria bacterium; assembly: GCA_013287025.1. The sequence continues at coordinate 49,497 of JABDEN010000006.1, forward strand.
TCATTTAATAAAGAGCTATTACTTTAAAGTTAGAAATAATTAATAATAAAATATTCAGCTCTTTTAAAAGTTTTTCTTTTCAAATAAATCAAATTTCTATCAATGAAAAATGTTTAGTTAAAAATATTCAATCATTAAAGTATGGTTTAAATTATTCCGAAGAGTTAAACGGCGAATTTGTAATAAAATGGGAAAGATATTGGAATTTAACTTTATATAAAAATGCTAGGGAAGAATTTAAAGTTGCTATCGCAGCTTCATTGCTTGAAGACCAGATATTTCTTTATAAAGCAATTAAAATTGGATTTGTAGGAAAAGTGAGGATTGGTGTAGTTAAAATTCTTTTAAGAGAAAGGTTTGTTAAATTCTTGTTTTGGTCTTCGCTCGTATTGAATTTAGCTAAGGTCACTATCAATGAAGAATTAAAATGTAAGTATTTTTCGGTGGAAAAACTTAGAAAATTTTTTAGATTAGAAGAGGTTTAATGTGCCCATTAAAAACATAATATTTGATTTAGGCGGTGTCATTATTAATATTGACTACAATCGAACTTTTGAAGCATTTCGAAAATTAGGAGGTTTACATTTTGATGCGCTTTATTCAAAGAGCAAGCAAGATGATTTATTTGATCAATATGAAATAGGGAAAATAAGTTCTCATGAATTTCGAAGTGCCCTTCAGAAAAAGTTATGTATTACGATAAATGATGAGGAATTCGATCGTGCTTGGAACGCTATGTTACTTGATATTCCGGAAGAAAGGCTTGATTTTATTAAAAGCTTAAAAACTACTTATAAAATATTTCTTTTTAGTAATACCAATGAGATCCATTTAAAAGAACTTTTTAATATTTGTCAGAAGCAAAATGGATTAAATTCATTTGAGGGTTATTTTGATAAGGAATATTACTCAAACATTTTTGGAAAACGTAAGCCAAATGCCTCTGCATTTGCTTGCATTCTTGCTGAAAATAACCTAGAAGCTTCCGAAACGTTGTTTGTTGATGATTCGTGGCAGCATATTCTAGGCGCAAAAGAAGTAGGGCTGCATACGCTGCAT
>JABDEN010000006.1:50655-52821 GCA_013287025.1 Gammaproteobacteria bacterium
CTGAAAATAACCTAGAAGCTTCCGAAACGTTGTTTGTTGATGATTCGTGGCAGCATATTCTAGGCGCAAAAGAAGTAGGGCTGCATACGCTGCATGTATCAAAAGAAAAAGATATTTTCGAGGTTTCAGCTGTTATTAGTGAATGATAGTGGTTAAAGCTATTTTAAGATCAGCTTTCAAAGTTGCCCCTAAAATAGCTTTGACCCCTTAATTATTATGCCATCATGGTTTACGCTTCAATCTTTGAAATTAAATCAGCTAAAATATTAATGAAGGATTGTTGATTCGATTTGCTCATTACCCCAAAAAATTTCTCATCAATTTTTTCGACTATTGGTACTAATTTAGAAGCCATCTTTTTACCTTCAGTTGTCAAATATACTGATTTTGCTCGAGTATCATCTTTATGCTCAACGCGTTTAATAAAACCTTGCGCTACTAATTTTTTAAGAGATTTTGACACCGTCATTTTATCGAGTTTGGTGCTACGCACAATTAAAATTTGCGTCGGCGTTTGTTTTACTCCTTCAAACCATAGCACATTTGCCAGGATGACAAATTGTGCATGCGAGACATCGTAAGGGTCGAGTGCTTTTTTAATTCGGCGCTGCCAGGTAATCATGGTTTGCCAAAGTAAGAAACCGGGACTATATTCTGGTTTTTCAAATCCAAATGCCGGATCAGCCATTTATATCTCTCGCAAGTTTTACTAAAGCATCCATTTCCTGGGGCACAGTATTTGCAATAATCTAAATCGCCATGCCAAGTAGACCAATTATTCACATCGGTCCATATACGCTAGATGTCTTTTTTATTAATACCTTGATAAATTTTGCTGTGAGTTTTGGTCCACATAGCCTCTTTCTCTTAATTGGTAAATTTAGTTATTATATACAAGTTTACTATAGAATCAAGAGTGAGGTTTGCTATTAATTAAGGAAAGTTCATTTTCCTTAATTAATTCAGTTGCTTGATAAACGTCTTTAAGTTAAAGTTGGTGCTAATTAAGGAAAGTAGTTTTTCCTTAATTAATGGAGGAAATATGACGGCATATTCAGAACGTGTAGGTGAGTATATTCGTAATTCGGTTACAGGTGAAGCATATGGCGCCTATGTGCCAAAGCCACTGCCCCCTAAACCTTCTATAGAGATGGAGAAAATATACCCACTATTAGATCAAGCAAATATAGCGCTTGGAAGACTGGATGGGTTAAGTGTTATTTTGCCCGATCCATCTCTTTATCTTTACATGTATATCCGAAAAGAAGCTGTTTTATCTTCTCAAATTGAAGGAACTCAATCCTCTCTATCAGACTTGCTCTTATTTGAAAACGAAGAAATAGCGGGAGTGCCAAATAAAGATGTAGTTGAGGTATCAAATTATGTTGCTGCTATGGAGCATGGGTTAAAACGCATTGAAGGTGGTTTTCCACTTTCGCTTCGTTTAATTCGCGAAATGCACGAGGTTTTATTAAACAAAGGACGTGGTAGCTCTAAGCAGCCTGGCGAATTTCGGCGCTCCCAAAATTGGATCGGTGGTACTCGCCCGGGAAATGCTAAATTTGTTCCGCCACCACCAGAAAAATTAATGGATTTATTAGGGGAGTTAGAAAAGTTTTTACATGACGAAACGGTGAAATTACCAACATTGGTTAAAGCCGCTTTAGCGCATCATCAATTTGAAACACTTCATCCTTTTTTAGATGGAAATGGACGTTTAGGTCGACTATTAATTACATTTATATTGTGTGTCGATGGCATTATGCGTCAACCTTTGCTTTATCTCAGTTTGTATTTTAAAACGCATAGACAAGCTTATTATGATCATTTGCAGCTTGTTCGAGAAACTGGGGATTGGGAAGAGTGGCTGCAATTTTTTCTTAAAGGTGTTGTTCTGACTGCTAACCAAGCTGTTTCTACTGCTCAAGCTATTTTAAAACTTTTTACAGAAGACAGAATAAAAATAGAAGCTATTGGTAAGTCATCAGCTTCTACACTTGTGGTGCATCATTATTTACAACGACATCCAACTACTGATAGTAAAAAGATCGTTAAGAATTCCCATCTTTCTCTGCCTACTGTAATTAAATCGATTAATCATCTAATAAAGCTTGGTATCGTAACGGAAATTACAGGCAAAGCCCGTAATAAGATGTATGTTTATCG
>JABDEN010000007.1 GCA_013287025.1 Gammaproteobacteria bacterium
GCTTATGCGATGATTGTGTTACATCAACCAATGCCTAAAGATTTACACTTAAGACATTTAAAAATTGGTGGTGAAAGTCTTTCTCATTATCCGACCGAAGTACTGCCTTTCGATATTTGGAATATATACGGACCCACGGAAGCGACGGTTGAAACAACATTTGTTAAAATTTACGAAGCATTATCTTCAGTTGATAATAATGCAACAAAACACCTACCTCCTCCTATCGGCAAACCCATGTTAAATGCCGAAACTTATATCGTCGATGAACATTTAGAGCTTGTACCCATCGGCTGCACCGGAGAACTTTTAATTGGTGGTCTCGGTGTATCGACAGGTTATTGGAATCGCATGCAATTAACGCATGAAAAATTCATTCGAAATGATTATAACCAAAATAGTAATTCAAAATTATATCGTACTGGTGACCTTGTCAGATTTTTGCCTGATGGAAATATAGAATTCATCGGGCGTCGCGATCATCAAGTTAAAATTCGTGGATTTAGAATTGAATTAAATGAAATTAAAGCCACCATCGAACAATATCCTGATGTGAGTGAAGTCGTGGTTATTACCAAAGAAATTGCGAATGGACAAAAAACGATACTTGCTTATTTAGTAGAAAATCTCGATAAAATACGTATTCCATTTCAAGAAAAATGTTTAATTACTTTTGATAATAAAGATTTTTCAGAAGGGATCACTGATGATCTTTCCAAAGAAGGAATTGCCCTCTCATCAGACAATGAAAATCATTCGACAGGTGATCACATACGAGTACACGTTCAATTACCTGGTTTTAGTGAAGCACAATGGCTAACTGGCACTATCGCATGGCAAGCGAAAAAACGTCTTGGAATCAAATTTGATAACACAGAAAAACAAATGACAATGCTTGATAAAAGCATAGAGTTTTATATCTCCGAACACAATCTCATGGAAACTTTAAAAAATGTAGTGGCTAAAAGAAATCTTCGCCAAAAACTGCTACAGAAACTTCCTGAATATATGATTCCATCTGTATTTACTGTGTTACCAAAATTTCCACTGACGTTCAATGGTAAAATTGATTGGAAAGCGCTCCCAGAGCCTGAAAATTTTGAACGTTTAATGAATCATGATTATGTACCACCAAGAAATGAAACAGAAAAAATTATTACTGAAATCTGGCAAGATATTTTAAAAATTGAAAAAATTAGTATTGGCGATAGCTTTTTTGATTTAGGTGGAAATTCTCTTTTGGTCGCAGAATTATCAATAAAATTACTTGAAAAATTCCATACTTCAATTCCAGTTAAAATCTTTTTTGATTTACCTTATATTGACATCATTGCGGAATACATCGATTCTAAAGGAACTAAATTTACAGAAAGAACCGCCATTCAAGACGCTATTATTCATGATGCTTTGTTGAATGAAGACATTACGCCTACTAAAAAATTACATGGCAATTTAACCAAACCTAAAAAAATATTATTGACTGGAGCCTCTGGTTTTTTAGGTATTCATCTATTAAAAGATTTACTTGCATTGTCTGATGCTACTATTTATTGCTTAATTCGTCATAAAAATGGTGATGATTCCGAATTACGTTTGAAACAAACCATCGAAAAATATGAATTACAAGAATATTTCGAGACCCAATATCATCGTATTAAAATTATCGAAGGCGATTTCACCAAAGAAGATTTAGGATTAACAATAGCAGAATACGCACATTTATCGAAAGAAATTGATCTCATCTGTCACTGTGGCGCTGAAGTGAACTTAATGGCGTCTTATTCTGCACTACGACAAAATAATGTATTAGGTACCATCGAAATTATTAAATTTGCAACCCATCTTATCGATAAACCTATTCATTATATTTCAACACTTTCAGCCGCACATAAAATGGATAAATATGGCAATTTTTCCGAGGAATTTCCGGATGGTACTGCGAGTACTTTAGTAGGTGGTTATGCTTTATCAAAATGGGTTGCCGAACGTTTATTAACTGAAATTAAAAATCGAGGTTTACCAGTCGTCATTTATCGCGCGGGTTATATCCTCGGCCAAATAGAAACAGGCATCACGAATATTAACGAATCACTTTTATATTTAATTAAAGGATGTATTCAATTGGGTTTTGCACCCGATTGGCAAGATAAAATATTATTTTTACCAGTTGATTTTGTGAGCCTTGCGACTATTACTATTCTTTTACATCATCCGACAGAAAATAAAGTTTATCATGTCGAACATCAACATGGCATTACTTGGCGAGATCTCATCGAATGGCTCAATCATTATGGGTATAAAATTAAACTTTGTTCTAAGGATGAATGGACTCAAAAGTTAACCCACATTATGCCGGAAAATGCATTATATGCATTATTACCACAATTTTTAGCTGAAAATGGCCTTGATTCTACTAAAGCAAACACGACGCATGCAGATAAAGTATTAACAGCGGAAAATCTTCCTTATCCCGTCATTGATGATGCGCTACTCGGACTTTATATCAAATATTTAAATGAATCCGAATTTATCGCCCCCCCAGAAACAGTGGATAATTAGTTATTTCAAATTTCCATAAACGGAGATTTTCCTTTGGAATCTTTATTTAATTCAAACTCATCATGCAATGCTGCAATTGCTTGTTCTACATTTTGTTCGTCAATAATAATTGAAATTTTAGTTTCAGATGTCGTGATCATTCGAACATGAATATCTTTTTCGCCAAGTGCTTTAAACATATGATAAGTAACACCCGCATGAGAACGCATCCCAATTCCCGCTAAAGATAATTTTGCAACGTTGTCATCACTTTCAATGGAAGCAACTCGCTCTTCAACAATCAACTTTTTAATAATCGTCAGTGCTTTTTTATAATGTTTTCTTTCAATACTAAATGTCAGATTTTTTCCTTTTTCAGTCGCAGAAAGTGCGATCATATCGACTTCGATATCTGCTTTACTTATGCCATCTAAAATTTCACCTTCAATACCCACGCGATTCGACAAATCCATTAAAGTAATCATCGCCGCTTTACCATTAAATAAAATCCCTGAAACTAAATGATTTTGCATAATTCAAATCTCATATTTTTAAGAAACGATAACGGGAACACGGGGCATCATCCGAGTTAATAATTCGTAAGCGCTGGTATTATTATTGGAAGCCACCATTTCAACAGGCAATTTCGGTCCCCATAATAGCACGGGATCGCCCACTTTTGCCTCCGATTGTGAACGTAAATCGACAGTTAACATATCCATTGAAACACGTCCTACCAGAGGACAAATCATGCCATTCACTAAAACAGGCGTCATATGTTTTGCGTATTGCGGGTAGCCATCGCCATATCCAATGCCAACGACACCGACGGACATGTCTTCGGGACAAGTGAATTCACCACCATATCCAATGCGCTCACCTTTTGCAATGCGATGAATTGCAATGAGCTCAGAACTTAAAGACATCACTGATCGTAACTGATGGTCGCTTCCTCTTTTTCCAACAAAAGGTGAGGCGCCGTACAACATAATACCAGGACGTACCCAATCTGCATGCGCCGAAGGCCAAGCGATAATACCCGCTGAATTACTTAAACTACGTGGGCCTATCAAATGTTCTGTTGCGGCGTTAAAAACTTTTAATTGTTGCATGGTGTTCGTTTGATCGGGAGAATCGGATTCTGCGAAATGCGTCATTAAACCAAATGGTTTTTTGACTGCCGGTATTTGCATTAAACGCGCATATATTCCCGGTAAATCTTCCGGCAAAAATCCTAGACGATGCATGCCAGTATCAATTTTTAACCAAATAAATAGAGGATGTTTGATAGATGTTTTTTCAAGCATTTCTACTTGGTCGGCATGATGCACAACCAAAGTAAAATCCATTTCTACCGCTTTTTCAATTTCATCCCCTGTAAAAAGCCCTTCTAACAATACAATTGGCTTTTGCACACCCGCGGTTCGTAATTTTAAACCTTCTTCGATACACGCAACGCCTAAGGCATCGGCATCCGTAAGCGCAAGCCCAATGCGTTCTAATCCATGGCCATAAGCATTTGATTTAACCATCCCCAAAATTTTCGAATGCGGGGCAAATTTTTTGACTTGTTGTAAATTATGTTCCAGTGCATCGAGATGAATAGTAATTTTTGTAGGTCGACCCATAATGAATCACTTTTAATATTGGTTACGTGTAAAATTTTCAAAACAACAATATTGCCCAAGAAAAGTTAATCGTACTTTACCGATCGGACCATTACGTTGTTTTGCAATAATGAGTTCTGCTGTGCCTTTATCAGGGCTATTTTCGTGATAAACCTCATCACGGTAGATAAATGCAATTAAATCGGCATCTTGTTCGATCGCGCCTGATTCACGTAAATCTGACATGACAGGACGCTTATCGGCGCGTTGTTCCAAACTTCGATTCAATTGCGATAAAGCAATGACCGGTACTTTTAATTCTTTCGCTAAGCTTTTTAAGGAGCGCGAAATTTCAGAAATTTCAGCGGTGCGATTTTCATTAAAACCTGGTACCTGCATCAGTTGTAAATAATCCACCACGATTAAGCCTAATTGGCCATGTTCTTTCGCAATACGTCTTGAACGCGCACGCAATTCTGCAGGACTTAAAGCAGGTGTATCGTCAATAAAAAATGGCGCCTCTGATAACATACTGACGGTAGAACTAATACGAGGCCAATCTTCATCTTGTAATTTACCCGTTCGAATGCGTAATTGATCAATGCGGCAAAGCGAGGATAATAAACGCATGACAATTGCTTCACCCGGCATTTCCATACTAAAAATAAGAACTGGCAAACGCGTTTTAATAGCTACATTTTCTGCTATATTCATGGATAACATGGTTTTACCCATGGAAGGTCGTCCCGCCACAATCACTAAATCAGAAGATTGTAGTCCGGATGTCATTTCATCCAAATCATGATATCCCGTCGGAATACCAGTAATAGGGTCATCGAGTTGAAACAAGGTATCGATTCGATCCATGGTTTTGGCTAAAAATTCTTTAATATTGACCGGCCCCGCGGTGCGTGAACCTTGCTCACTAATGGCGAAAACCAAACGTTCTGCGGTATCTAAAAGCTCTGTACTGCCGCGCCCTTCCGGATGATAAGCATGCGTTGCAATCTCATTGGCAGTAGCAATGAGTTGTCGTAAAACGGATCTTTCGCGCACAATGTCGGCGTACGCTGCAATATTTGCAACTGTTGGCGTATTATTTGCAAGCTCGAAGAGATAAACTTCTCCACCCGCATTTTCAAGTTCATGTAAATCTCTTAATGATTCAGAAACCGTCAACACATCCAGCGGTTTGTTTTGTTCCATTAATTTTGTCATGACACGATACATTAAACGGTGATCATGACGATAAAAATCATTTTCAGTAATACGATCTGCAATGGTGTCCCATGCACGATTATCTAACATTAAACCGCCAAGTACGGATTGTTCGGCTTCGATAGAATGGGGAGGGACTTTGAGGAAATCGGTTTTGTTCTGGCGCGCTTTGAATGGCTTAGTGGGTGTATAGGCTTCCATAGGGGTCTACTTTCGAAAATCTGGGTCGATGAATTTTCGCATTAAGCTACTTGAATGTCTATCACTATGGTGCGGGAACTGGATCCCGCGAACAAGTCGCGGGACGACGGCTAGATTTTAGCCTTCCGAAACTACGTTCACTTTAACAATGGCTTTTAAGTCGCCATGTAATTCGATTTCGATGTCATATTCACCGACTTGGCGTAATACACCATTGGGTAAAGAAACGTCACTTTTTGACACTTCAACACCTGCTGCAGTAATCGCATCTGCAATATCACGTGTACCGATGGATCCGAATAATTTACCTTCTTCACCCGCTTTTGCAGAAATACTAATAGTATTCAGGGCAGCAAGCGCATCGCGTCTCACTTCAGCTGCTTTTAACAGTTCCCCTTCTGCTTTTTCAAGCTCGGCGCGTCTTGCTTCAAATTTTTTGACATTTTCACTCGTTGCGTAAACAGCTTTGCCCTTTGGAATAAGGAAATTGCGACCATATCCCGCTTTCACTTTGACACGCTGGCCGAGTGATCCTAAATTACGAACTTTTTCTAGTAATATCACTTCCACCTTACTCTACCTCCAAAAAATTAACCTAATTCTATATCGGTCGTGCTACACGACTGCGAAAATTAAACCAAATGTCCATAAATGCCACAAAGGCTATTAGCAAACCACTTTGTGGTAGAAATCTGATCGCAACTGCATACATAATGAGCAACCACAACCAGCTATATTTGCGCGGCGCTAGCATATAATGCATTAAACTTAATCCACTGACTGCAAATAACAGATAAATAATAGGCATTATATCTATTGCAATAGGATTATCCAAATATGATAAAACGAAAAAGATAATAAACAAAATGCCGACTACATGACTCAATCGAATATTATATAATTCTTTTCGTAAACCACCGGGATTAAACATTAACCCTTGCCACCATCTTGCCAAGATTAACTGTAAGATTCCATTTAATAAAATAAATGCAGTTAAGAGGCCGCCAGCATAACGACTAACGTCGATGATCTGTTGTTTGTTTTCGAGGGTTATTCCCTCGGCATTACCTGAATCCACGACTCTATCTAAATATTCCGTTAATCTGGTACTCCAAAAATTTTGGATATCAGGATAAACAAAATGTAAAAGTCCTATAAACACAACACCGATCAAAATGGCGCAGTCAAGTAAAAATCCCCAATTTTCATAACGATAAAGTAATATCGCAAAAAACCAGATAATAACGTTACTGGCAACAGACAGTATCAACCAACCTAAAGCCGCACCATCTGCCTGATGAGAAAAATACATCAATAGCACTGGAAATGTTGCAGCTAAAAATACTAAGCCGCCTTCATAGGGACCTTTTCGCAAAGTCACAAAGGCGGCAATAATAATACTCAAACCAAGATAGGGTACATATGCTAATACAAACGCCAGTCCCATCGCGGAAAGGCGATTTTGTAAAACAAAGTCCGTAACACGACGCAATATACTCATGGTAGAGTCTAATTAATTAATGCTTATCAGTATAAGGAAGCAATGCCAAGAAACGTGCTCTTTTAATCGCTAAAGCAAGCATACGTTGGTATTTTGCCTTGGTACCTGTAATTCGACTTGGAACAATTTTACCATTTTCGGTAATAAATTTTTTCAAAAGATATACATCTTTATAATCAACTTCTTTTATTTTATTACTCGTAAAATAACAGAATTTTTTACGACGGAACACCATACAACACCTCAGCTTTAAGTTAAATTGATTGATCTAGACTTCTTCCGTTTCTCTTTCTTCTTCGATGTGAGGCTTCTTCGCTTTGGATCGGTTGTCATCTCTATCTCTTCGGCTGTCATCTCTATCGTCCGATCTGCTATCTCTTTCTTTCACCATCGGAGAAGCTTCCGTGACAGGACCCTTCATATTCAAGACCAGGTTTCGAATAACCGCATCATTGTAACGAAATGCATTATTCAATTCATTCAAGGTTTCTTTATCGCATTCGATATTCATCAAAACGTAATGTGCTTTCAAGACCTTATTAATAGGATAAGCTAATTGGCGTCGGCCCCAATCTTCTAGACGGTGAATTTTGCCTTTTTTTTGCGTAACAATATTGCTGTAACGCTCAATCATTGCGGGAACTTGTTCGCTTTGGTCCGGATGGACGAGAAATACTATTTCATAATGCTTCATATTCGCTCCTCATGGGTTAGTGCTTTACTCTATAATTGTTGAGTGAAAGCAAGGAAGGTTGCAAATTTTACGTAAATTTTCATCCGTTGTACAGTGGAATTTTGTGATCAAAAAATGACCCGCTTCTCTTGCATAATTTCCTTGACAAAACATACCCTAAACTTCGAGAATAGGCCCCTTCGATTTTCAAAAATGGCTATGTAGCTCAGCTGGTTAGAGCGCGGCACTCATAATGCTGAGGTCGGTGGTTCGAGCCCACCCATAGCCACCAGGGTTTATTACTGAAAGGCCCTTTCATTTTTGTAGTTTATTATTTATTACCAAATGCGGTCTCATTTTTAACAGCGCAAATATATGGGCAATACTAGCCAATGTTAAATTAGCTTTACCACTCTGAATATTGGATGCTTGAGTAGGACTAATATTCAACCGTCGCACAAGCTCATTAAAACCAATATTTTCATCAGCCATATATTTAGCGACTGCTTTAGAAACATCTTTTTGTAGCGATTGTAAAAACTCTAACTCCAACTTTGCTAATTTCTCAATTTCAGCAATTTCGGATTTATCAAGTCGCTTCTCAAGATACTGTTGAAAACTTTTTGCTTTCATGGTGCTACAATTTCCCATTTGGATTGTTCTGTATTCACGAATGTAATTCCTCATCTACTACTGTATAGTATAGTACATTAAAGTGTATCGGTCAATCCATGAGAGACTTATTGAGCGCAATTAGGATGCATTTGCAAATTGCATTACGAATAAAAAAAGAAAGAAAAATCCTAAAGCTGCATAGTTGTAATAAAAACCTTAGGGGCACAGCCATTGCATTGGTCTCTGCCCCTCCGTTTTGCCATTAAAATGCGTAGTTAACACCTAAAAATCCGGCTTGTTGGGTAGGTATACGACCTAGCTTCACATTATCATCAGCATCAACTGTAATATTTGCAGAATTGCCAGAGTAAATGCCTTGATAAAACACCGTCAGCATGGCATGTCTTGTCACGTTATATCCTAAACCGGCTTGTGCTTCGCCATTGATTTTTCTTAACGTATCGGAATTTGAAGTTCTGTCCATGAACTGCAATTGACGATAAGCAATACCACCTTTCGCAAAGACTGAAAAATTAGATTCTTCGCCAAATGAGTATTTAAGAATGACCAGCAAATCAACTAAAGGTTTTAAAGTTGTTTGCACAGGTAAACCGCCAGGACTAAAATCAAAAAAATCTGGAACAACAAATCGCATATCATTGCCCCATTGCACGCCTGTTTCTAATCCTAATGAAAATGCATGGAAGTTATATCCTTCTGCACTCAGCGCTAAGCGTCCTTGCGTAAACTGTCCATCGTTTTCATAAGCCCCGCTGACATTTCCATAACCACCATACACACCCAAATGCAGCCAAGAAGGAACATCACAGGGAATGATTTCTCCTTTGTAGTTGGGAGGGGTTTTCGCGAAGGCTGGTAGGGTAAAAAGTAATATTAGAACACATGAAGGTATTTTTTTTAACACGATAAATTCCTTAAAAAATTGTTTATCCAAATGGTTGCATTAAAATTTTTAACAAAAAACCTAATCAATAAGTAAAAGTATGGACAGCGCGTACGCCGAAAGGAAATACTTTAGCTGTTGATCCAATGTTACTAAAATCGCCCAAAATCTCACCAGTGGTAGCCACAATATATGCTAAATCCCTAGACGAAGTACTATTAAAAGGATTTTCTGTGGAACTCCAATATCCGCAGAAACCATTATCAAGACAGCTGCCAGAGGAAGTATTCGTGGCTAATTGCGTATAATGCAAAGGCGCTGTAATAATTCCTTTATCGATCATTTGGTCAAAATTCAAAACAAGCATCAGTTCATTTTCAGAAGGTAAATACCACGTTCCTACCGGATCACTGCCGGGATGTCCTACATAACCGCCGGTAAACGTATTGGCTGCGAATGCGGCACAATCGGTATTACTGGTACAAAGAGAAGATTGAGCAAGAATCGCATGGGAATTACCTGGCGTCGGCGGTGAAACATTCACAATATCAGTATTCGTTCCTGTAAAAAGCGCTTGATTTTGGGCTGTCGGACCAATGGCAACTTCTGCATTGGTATAAGAAACGCCTGGTGAAGAAGATGGATTCACCGCATCTATAAATGCTGCAACAATGCCATTACCGTGACCATCGGTATAAATCACCACACCATCGGGATTTTGTGCATTTGGAAATAAAGAACCGACCGCAGGAGCAGCAGGTAAATTATTAATTTGTGTTTGCAGAAAAGCAGCTTTTTCATCGACGTATCCTACTGAGGCTGGGTTAGCAGGATTCTGCGCATAGGCTGCCCCCCCCCCCCGAACACATTGACTGATAAAGTTAAAATATTAATCAAATAAAAACAAGATTTTTTAAGCTTCATGCTTTCCTTCCCTTTTCCATTGTTGATTGAGAAATCATTGCCGAGTTATTTAACGCATCGATTTGTTTTTGCAAATCCGCAAAAACTTTATCAACATACTCTATCGAAGCCGGGTCTGTGGGATTTGCGGCAAAAAGAGAAATTGGACTAAAAAAAATAAAACACATCACTATCCATAGCAATCGCTTCATTGATATTTCCTCATATACATCATGTAAATTGAAAAAAAATATATTAGCACTTTTTTTATGAAAAATAACTAGGAAGCTAAGACAAGACTAGATACATTATTTCTAATAATGCCAATTTCATGGCATGGCACTTTACAACAATATTTAGGTCGTTTACACAGACACCATCCTAATAAAACTGAAGTAAGAGTATATGATTATCTTGACTCCTTTAAAAAACCATTCCGAAAGGTGCGGATTTTGTGAAATTCCATACAAAACCCAGCTCAACACATAATCCTTCTCCACCGTTGTCGGTAATAATTGCAAATCTTTTGCAAGTGAATTTATTTCTAGGATTGAAATCATTGAATATCGCCTAATGGAATATTAACTCGTATTCCCCACTTAGTTATAATTGGCCCGGAATCGGGCCCATGCGGGTCAAGATTAATAATTCCTGCTTTAATATTTGAATGAAGTCTTTCCAATAATGGCTGTGGAAAAAACCTCAACTTATCTACGATTAGACCCAACCTTTTAAAGACTGCGCCATGCCCCAATTTTTCCGCATAGTCACATAACAACTCTGGATTAGCCTCTTTTCGCTGAAAATATTCCTTAACAATATCCAGAGTATGCCGTCCACCCCCAGCGATTTCGGGATCATCTAATGCATCTATAATTACTCGATGAATATCAGCAATCTGTATTTGCATATTGCTAGACCAAATCTTTTTGATACCAAAAATATGATCAGACGTAATTGTTTTAGTTCTGTATTTTAAACCAGCAATCAAAAATTCTGTCTGTCTCCGCTTTTTCGTTGTGAACACAACCGTTGAATTAAATACTTGCTCTGTTAGTTCCCAATGCTCAGCCGCCGTCCAGCCGGAAATATAACAAGGAGCGAACAAATCAGCTGCAATAGCCCATGCATCTTCAGGAATTGGGTTTGCACTTTGCGACCCTAATGGCACAATCCGATAACTCCCTGGAAGTAATCGTTGTAACCAACCTTTTTTACAAAGCCTAGAAAGCATTAAATTGGCGATTGCCCGGGAGAAGCCCAGCGCCAACTCTAAATCATTGGTATGGATAACAGGCGTTCCCAATTGACTCAAGGCATCCAGAACATGTCTTTCCGCCCGACCGAGACCCGCTTGATTATCCTTATACTTTAAGTGCATATAATATCTTATTAAGCTATTAATTAATATATAACTATAACAATTATTATAAAATAAATGCAATAAATATCATATAATGATATTATATTGAAGCTTATTGTATCAAAAGATTCGAGATAATACATTGAAAATATTGATATTTTTGCTTGGGATACCTCTGTGTTTTAAAGAAAATTATCCAATATAATCAATGATAAGAAGCCATTAGGTGATAGCACCCAAAAGGCCTTTTATTTTTGCCGTTTATTATTTATTACCAAATGCGGCCTCATTTTTAATAACGCAAATATATGAGCTACAATAGTATATTAAAATGTAGCAATCCACGACAGGGCTTGATTCTTATTGCTCTGTCATGCCAGCTTAAAGCATGCTGGCATGACAAAAATCTTTCGCGGCCACCTAACTACGCCTGCGTAGCCCCTGAATCTCCTTATTCAATATTTCAAAATCCTCACTTATTTTCTTAGGCATCTTAAAAAGCTGAGATAATGGAACTGCCGTGCGAAGCCAATTACCGGTTTGATAATGATAATTTTCAATAAATGGATATTTTACAAAGCATTCGTTTAAGGCTTTTTGCAAATCATCGGGGTGTTGATTGACTGTATTTTTCATCATTTGCAAAGCGAGGGCTTTACATACCCACTGAAGATTTTCCATTTCTACTTGGCTTTTACAATATTTTGCGATGAATTTTATTTGTGTATGCAATTCATCTAAACATTCATTCGCGGGCTCTGAAAAAATATAATCTAATAAAAACTGCACTTCACCTCTATCTTTAAATCGATTTTCAAAACCACCGCTCTCATTCGCGATGTATACAAAATCGAATAACGATGTAAATAAGCTATTTTCAAACTTACCACTCATGTATTTTTTCCTAGTGCCAGGAGTGGCCAATAGAGAAAGCAATGTATTTCCTGTCGGTAAAATTTCATTCGCAATTTGATAACAAAATTGATTAACAAGAGAAAACGGATTTTCCATAAAACCAAAACGCGTACCAATTTCATCTTGCTTTTGAGCAAAAATAATTTGAAATATTTTATCAGCAATCTCTGTTGGGTTATCCCAAGTTACCGACGGAATATAAATAAATGGCTGTAAAAAATGATATATATAGGTTAGCTCATGTAAATCCATTCGATTATAGTCAAGCACCAATTTGTCAAGCATTGCATTAAACACCTGAAAAAAATCAGGACTAAATTTTTTAGAATAATCATCATTTTTTAATATCATTAGTGTTGTAAAAATATCTACTTTACACTTTTGGTATAAACGTGAAAATAAACTCGGGCCTTTATCTTTCATTTCAGACCCTTCGCGCAATGCATGATATTCTTTATACCACATATTGTTAGAAGTTTTCGCTTCAGGCAATACCTTCGCGCGTAAAACAATATCTCTTAAATTATCCTCCTTAATATCCTTCACCGTTTTTTCGTCCGATAGTTTCGATTCACTCATCACGCGAAATAATATCGGCATAAATGATGGATCCATTTTATGAATATTTTGAACGAAATATTGAGGAATATTTTTATCAGGAATCGCGCCTCGCAATAATAACGCCTTTACTATTTCAGGCTGATTATTGTCTAATGCAAGATTAAGCACGGTTTGTAACGTTTTTTGATATTCACCTGTCAAATTTTGCAGTATTTTCAGCACAATAGGAAGCGAGCCTTTCTCTACCGCATGATGAAGTGCCGTATCGCGCTCCTCATTTTTATATTCAAAAGGAATGTCTTTTGATGTCATTAATAAAGTCGCTAATTCAAAATCATCTTCCTTTAAAAGCTTCGTAAAATACTGTTGGGAATAAGATGACTCATCGATCGCGCCACGAGATAATAAGAATGTAATGGTAGTTTTATCATTTGCTAACATCGCCTCAGTCAGTGAACCATTTAAATAAAGTTTTCTTCGATCAGGCGGTATTTTATTTAAAATGGTATCAACGAATGGATAAAAATCAGGGCCTCTTTCTAATGCATAATGAAAAGCCGTTTTATTATTATCTTTGTATCCAATGTGTAGATTAATATTTTGCAAAAACAAATTTAGTAATCTTGTATCTAAACTTGTATGTATCAAATGAATAAAATACTCTTCCGGTTTTTGACAACGATTAGCCCCTTGTTTCAGTAACAATTCTACTAATTTTCTATCGGTTTTTAAGATCGCAATATCAAGCGCCGTCTGCCCTGCACCATTGACGATATTCACATCGGTCTTTTTTTCAAATAATTTATTTAATAATAACAAATTATTATTAATTACTACATAGTGAATAAGATGATTGGTGCGGGCAGTAATATCATGCCAATCTCTTCTTTCTTCAAATGGTACTTGGAATAAATTTTCATACACTTCCAAATCATTCGTTTTTTCTAAATTTCTTAAAATAGTATTCGCATGTGTGGTGCAAAAGCCAAACATTTTTTGCATAATAGTTGGATTATTTATTTCACGCGCGACTGTAAACGCGCGTGCAAAATCGACGGAGTTGTCTTTAGCTAGTATATATTCAACAATCTCAGTTTTTTCAGCCCGAATAGCTTCTATCAATAAAAAAGAGCTGTTATTTTGTGTGGTTAAATCAATTAACATTTTCGAGGTCGGCAAATCATTATTTATTATTGATAATAATATAAAATTAGTTGTTTCACTCATATATTTATATAATTGCTGTAATGATTTAGCCGAATAATTTTCTCGAAAATATTCTACATATGATTTGTCATTGTTGTATTTATCATAAGGATTAATATCCCAAGTTTTCATCAAATAAACAATAAACATTATTTTTTCGTGACTTACACTCCAGTGAAGAAATTTTGTGACATTCTCTTTTTTTGTCATTATTATTTTTGGATACAGATCTCTTTCTTTTTTAAAAACTTCATATTCGACTTGCACAGTGTTATTAAAAAGCCAAATGAACGTTTCAATAAAATTATTTTTTCGATATTCAGAATACTCAGGTTTCAATAACAATTCTGCAATCATTTTTAAAGTATTCAAATCACTTTCATTTAAAATTAATGAAATAAATTTATTGATATCTTCCGCATCTTTTTTTCCACTAATAAATTGATAACCCATTTTTTTCATTAAAAAAATACTAATGCTTTTTGAAAGTTGTGGAAAAGATCCACTCGTTGGGACGAAAATATCTTGATCCTCTTCTAGCTCTCGATAAATAGCTTTTTGCCATTCATCTAATACTTGATCGCTGACGGTAGCTGTTGATACCTCGAGGTCTTGACTGATTTTTTGTAATTTATCCTTAACGTTTTTATCTTTTAAAATATCCTCCAACATTTCAGCTTTCAATCCTATGCAATAACGAATATCAGTTTGTCTTTTATGATTTTTTGCATCTTGCACAGAAAAAATGATATCCGTCACTTCAGCAATGCTTCGATAATGCGGTGGTCCGCCTCTTAACTCTTTAATTTGGTTTCGAATATTGGAATCTAACGTATTCCACCACTCACCGATATCAACCAATAGGGGATTTAATCTTTCATCCGCTGATTCTAGGGTTGCTTTCGAGTCCTTCGAATCTTTGTTGTGTGTACTATTTGAAAATAGGGCATCTTTAAAATACATTAATTTTGTGTACACCGAATGGGATTTTTTAGCGACATTTTCTAACCTTTTTATGTATTCCATTAATAAATTTAACGTCTTGGATCGTTGTTTTAAAAGCTGTAACGTGGATTGCGTTAATGGAGGTACGGGTTGAATATTTTTATTATCAGTTCCAAACCACAGATGATCAGAATGTGTTTTTCCCTGTTTTAAACGCTGAATCGCCTGATCCACAATGTATTCGGTGAGATGAATTTCATTATTACCTACTCTTATAAATTTAGACGCATCCGGTAATTCCTCCGTAAATTCTACTGGATTTAACCAGACTCTTTCGTCAGTTCTTGCCTTTTTTAATAAATATTGATAAGGGGTAGTATCTTTATCACAAAATAATAATGCAATATCGTAACAAATTTTATTTGCTCTTGCGCTTTTACTATAACAATAATCCATACCAGAGTTTAAAATAGCATCTTCGCGTAAAGCAAAAATATTGATGATTTTTTCTTTTAATTCGGCATTATTTGTTGAACTTTCTATTGCGAGTTTCAAGCTTTGATATAGACAATACAAATCCATTTTGAAAGTTGCATTATATTCACTATACTCTTCCGCTATTCTTTTCTTTATAATATTTAATACATGAATACCTAAACTTGTATTCGATTTCATTTCTAAAAAAGATCGTTGACATTCATCCTTCCAGCTATTCAACAACTGTAAACTGTTTAAGTCTTGAGTTCTGCAATAAATATAATCCTTTCTCTCGACTGGTTTTTTTTCCTCTCCTTTAACATCAATATTCCCCTTTAAACGATCTTTATTCTCATTATCAAGTAAAGTAGGAATAAATGTTTTAATGCGTGAAACAGTTAAATATTTTATTTGTGAATCCCAATCTTTATTTTCAATCGCTTTTCTTAATTTTTCCTGTTCTTCTGCTTCAAGAAGCGTACAGAGAATTTCAGTATTTTGATCAGAATACGATTTTCGTTCTGCTTGACAACGAAATGCTACATCTAATGCCGTTCTTCCTTCATGATCAACTTCATTTACTAAACTCAAATTTTTACTTAACATTTCCACTATTTTTACATTATTATTTGCAACTGCCGCATGCAATGGCGGAAAAAGAGAGTGAGCGCTATCCCAAGTTTTTTTCAGAGGAAATAGCAATGTAAGTAAATCAATATTATTTTTTTCAATAATTTTTGTCAGATAGGCGGTTGAATTTCTAAATTCAGGATTTTCATAATTTAAAATAACGGAAGCGCACTCGAAATCTCCAGACATTAATGCGATATCTAACGGTGTATCACCCATTTTATTTTTTACATTATAATTCGCATTATGCACTATTAATTTTTTGAGCATTTCAGCATTATGATTTTTGACGGCGAAATGAATCGCATAATTACCATCACCATCTTTCATCGCATTCAAATCAGTCACTTGCGAAATAATTTGGGATAATGGCTGATATTTATTGCTTTTTGCAAGTCGAAAAAAAATTTTTTGTTTGTCGAAATGTGAAATAATCTGGGTTTGGAAAATCTGCGTGAGTATCAATTCATTTTGCAAAAGAACATCGACATTTAAAACAATATTATCTTTATTATCATGATGAGATAACATATCCCTTCTCTCTTATTATTTTATTATTATTTTTTAATGAGAGAAATCATACAATGATATGTTTTTTTAATCCATCCTAATTTTTAATTTTTTTCTTGAACGTATGAATTTAAATCTTCACCTTCGCATGCGTCTCACGCAAGAAAAACAGCAAGAGAATCGCAATCAAAATACCAATCGGCATCACCGAGAATGCAAACTGATATGCTTCGGGCGAATAAACTCTCACACCGTCCACCATACCGCCTGTCCAATGAAGATCTAATAACTTACCGATAATAGGCTGAAATAAATTTCCACCAATCATGACAAAAGTATTGGTTAACGCAATCGCTGTTGCGGTGATTTTGATACTGGTACTCTCATGACAAACTGAAAAAACAAGAATCTGTACACTAGAAAACAAACCAAAACTAAATAATAAAAAATACATTTGCCACATCGAAAGATTCGGCACATACAACATGACACTAATAATAACCAAAGCAATAATGGATGAAATTAACATGGGTAAACAACGGCGTTTCACAAAATCTGAGAACCACCCCCATAACGGACCACCAACTGCCCATCCTAAGAAAATTAAAGAATTGGCATTGGCCGCATGGGTTTTTGTTAAGCCTTGTGCTTGTTCTAAATATTGAATGCCCCACAATTCAGCGACAGCAGTCAACGATAAATAAAGCAATAAGCCAACTAAACCATTAATCCAAATTTGCGGATTTTTGATCGCTGACCATAAACCTGAAATTAACCCACGAAAATCGAGTTTGCTCGAATGATGGAAAGTCGCTTGTGGATTGACATCACGCACCACAGCCCAAATAATCATTGTTAGTATAATGCCCATGATGGCTGAAAAATAAATCGTGATTTGCCAGCCTAAGAGATCAACCAGCGTTCGAAGGATAATATCCCCACCCATTGCCCCCAACATTCCCAGACATAAAATGATGCCTGATACTAAGGCAAAACGATTAGGAGGTAACCAAATGGTGGCAAGCTTTAAGGCGCCCACAAATGCAAAAGCAGAGCCAAATCCCACTAAAAAACGTCCAAGTTCCGCAACTTCTAACGAAATACGGCTCGCGAATAAAAAAGTCCCGATCGTGCAAAACAAGCATGCAATCGTCAGCAACTTTCGTGGACCATATCGGTCCATTAATAATCCCACCACAATTTGCATTGGGACATAGGCATGGTAGTAATAAGCGGAAAAAACACCCACTTCTGTCGCCGTTAAATGATATTCATGCATTAATTCTTGTGTCATCACACTAGGACTAATTCGCAAAAAATATTCATAACAATAATAGACAGCACCTAGTATACAAATAATCCAAGGTACTACAGTGGATAAAGAAGAACGAGTTTCATTCAGAGGATAATCTAAAGTCACTAACTTAAGGCGATTTTCAGTCATGCTTTTTCCCTACTGGAAATATTCACGCATTAGGAGTATTAGCTTAAAGATGAGTGGATTAAAAAGTAGAAACTTTTAATCCACTTAGGTTCAAGATTTGCCTTTCTGGTCCGCAGATTCTTTTTTCGCTGCGACTTTATTGCGTGCATATTTTTGTTCGAAACGGTCAATACGACCTGCCGTATCCACAACTTTTTGCTTGCCAGTATAGAACGGATGACACTTAGAACAAACTTCAATCAATAAGACATCTTTGCCTGACGTAGATCTGGTCTCAAAAGAATGACCACAACTACAGGTTACCTTGATCTCTTTATATTCAGGATGAATCCCCTGTTTCATAATTAAAACCTCTCTTTCAACATTGCCTTACGCAAATTGGTGGTCATGATACCTCTGCTCGCAACAGGGGTCAATCCTAAAAATAATCAAATATTAAACTCCGCTATGACCGGTGCATGGTCGGACGGACGTTCGTGCCCCCGGGGGGCTTTATCAATATAGCATTGGGTGCATTTTTGCGGTAATGCGCCACTTGCAAATATATGATCGATGCGTAACCCTAGGTCTCTTTTAAAGGAATTTAAGCGATAATCCCACCAACTAAACGCCTTTTCGTCAGAATGTATGCGAAAACAATCGACAAAACCGGTACTTAAGATAGATGAGAGCATTGATCGCTCAGACTCACTACATAAAATACGCCCTTCCCACATGTCAGGATCATGCACATCGCGATTTTCGGGTGCAATGTTAAAGTCTCCTAAAATCACACAGTTAGGGTTTTGCGAGAGTTCTTTTTGGAGGTGATCTTTAACATTCTGTAACCAGTTTAATTTATAATGATATTTTTCAGAGTCGACTCGCTCACCATTGGGCACATATAAATTAAAAAACCGGATGCCTTCATAGGTCACCCCCAAAATTCGTCGCTGAGGGTCCGTAAAATCAGGCACATCAGTGATTGGGTCTGACACTGGGTGCCGGGTGATCAAAGCCACCCCATTGTAGGTCTTTTGGCCGCTATAGGTTACGTTGAAGCCCAGTTGCTTGATCGCATCAACGGGAAAATCCGCATCGATGATTTTAGTTTCTTGTAGGGCCAGTAAATCGGGTTGTTCATTTTTTATCCAATCTAGTACCTGCTCTAAACGAACACGTAGTGAATTGACGTTCCAAGTGGCGATTTTAAGCATAGTCTTCTCTTAGTAAAAACCCCTCACCCGCCGCACGAAAAACACGTGCGTCGACCTCTCCCACAAGGGGAGAGGTTAACATTATACCATACAAAAAAGCCACTGATCCTTCAGTGGCTTTCTCTTAACTCTCTGAATTAATGATGCGCGTGTAAATGTCCGTGTTGTAACAAGGCATCGAGTACATTATTTGAAGCGGTGTTATTACTGGTTGCACTCGTGTTCGTTCCTGATACCCCAAAGCTTGCAAAAGTAACGCCTTTCAAAATAACGGTATCCGTCACTGTTGCACTTGAATTTGCCACTGGAATTATTGATTTAATATTTAACTCTAGATTTCCACCAGACATAAAGGCAACCACGTTAGTCGCGTTACTTGGATTTAAGTCACTATGGGTTGAAGAAGTCGTAATCCCTGCTTGTGGATTATTGCTAGAAATTTCACCACTTAACAGGTCACTAATATTTAAGACAGAACCATGCGCACCATTCGAAGTATTAAAATTAGAAATGGTATCGGTCCATGCATTTGCTTGCGAAGTTGGGACATTGACGCGATCAAATTCAAAGGTGGCATTGGCACTTCCGTTAGTTGGGCCAAGTAAACTTTCACTGTTTGATCCCGCAATGATTAATACATTGCCTGTTTGACCACTTGCATCGATAGTCGTGGTATTAGCGCCTGCAACCAACGTATCAAAACCAGTACCATTGTTATCAGTGATTTCATGTATGCTGGAATTAGCGACCACTACATTATTATTGCCATTATGGGGCGCGTCTAAGGTACCATTTGTGACATTACCTTCCGACGGATAAGTGGTAGTGAGCGTGAGGGTTCCACTCGCTGGATTGCCGTGAGAATCATCTATCGTAAAAGCAACAGGTACAGAAAGCGAACTAGAAAGCACTTGTGAAGCACTAGGCGGAGAGTAACTGAAATCACCTGTTCTCACATCAATAGTCAACTCACCTTCATTCGCAGTACTAATAATCCAAGTGTCAGTAGCGACAGGCGTCAATTGCGCATTAGTACCTGATTGCGTCAAGGTATCGTGGACAGGATCAAAAGCATAAGTAAATCCATCACCAATCAATGCGATACTTTGGACATATCCCGTAAAGGTGGCATTCGGACCAAAGGCACTATTGGTAAGCGTTAATAAATTACCCGTTGATGGTTTAATCGTACTTGCTAAGACATTGGATAATTGAGACAAATCTGTGACAC
The DNA here is from genome assembly GCA_013287025.1 of Gammaproteobacteria bacterium. Next base: position 20,639 of record JABDEN010000007.1, read on the forward strand.
CAATGGCATTGGGTGTAGGTGCATCCAATGTCCCACTGCTGATAAATTGAGGATTCGTCGCAATCGGATAGAGCTCTTGTCCAACGGTATCAGGATTACTACCATCTGCATCAGAAGCAGGTTCAGATAAGCTAGATCCCAGAGCGAGCGCATAACTGGTATAACCATGTGCTGTCCAAAAATTTTGAATAGTAGCTTCTTCGCCAGTGTTTCCAGAAATATTAGGATTAACACCTATTGAACCTGATGGTGCGTTAGCGCCACCATCCGTTAAGAAATAATTTACATTTTGAACGTTATTGCCTGAAAGCGCACCCGTTTCGTTGAGGATTGCTTGCATTGCACCTTGTGTGCCATCGCCGGCGGGTTCATGCGCGGTTAAACCTAACGCTGCATCATAATCCGTATTTCCGCCTGTGACTAATGTCGAAATATCCTCTAAGACTTTACCTACATTTTGCCATCCTGATTCTAAAATTTCAGCATTACCAGGGGTACCAAAAGCAGGATTACCATTTTGAGCTGCATTAAACACACTGAAGAATACCAGCTCAACTTTCACTTCCCCTTCTTGGGCATAAGCCAGTAGTGTTTTTTGTATGGCTTCCAGTGCTAAATCGATTTTTGGTTCATAAGTACCACTCACTGTGGTCCCCATACTTCCTGTCACGTCTAATTCAATCATGACGTTAGTATTTTGTACTGAACTGATAGCCAAACTACCCGTACCCGCATGTGGAATTTCCGGCGTTACAGTAACTGTATTCGAGTTAACTGCAGAACCATCGCTATTTGCAGTTGAAGCTGAATTTGGAATGGATTGATCTTCCAAAAATTGAATATCTTTAACATAATAACTGCTACTACCATTTGAATTTGAAGCCAAAGAGAGAAATTGTAAGTATTGAAAGTCACTGCCCGGGCTGACGGTAATGGTTTCATTGCTTCCCGTTCCAGTAAATTCTATTGCGCCTCCGACTTGATGCAATAAGCTATCGTAAGCAACTATTTCTCCGTTTTGGCCGACAGCCAATCCTGAAATTGTCACTTTAGCATAATCAAGGTTTGAATGAGTTGAATTAAGCAATATATTTTCTGATTGAGGGACATTATTATTGACAACTGAACCTGAATCGATGCCATTGGTGATGCTCGCAGGACTACTCACACCTATGCCTAAATTCGGATCGTAAGTAATATTTCCAGCCGTAGTGTTAATGCCAAAGGCCCTTAGTGTAACATCACTCCATGCCGACATCTCTGCTGATGAACTTGCCAAAGCACTCAAACTTCCTGATTCAAAATCTGAGGAATTGACTATTGCTTGGAAGGTAATGGTATCACTGCTGCCTGGATCAAGTTGGCTGCCTGGATTACTTTGACTGTTAATGGTCCATGAGAGAGAGTTACCGTTTTGGCTAAAAGCAGCAGATGCGGTATCACTTTCTGAACCCGCTACATAACTTATTCCAGGTTGTAAAACATCATTGACAATAAAATTATCGGCATCCCCTGGGCCTTGATTGGATACAATCAAAGTGTAAGTTATTTCTTCACCTAAGTAAGTATGAGAATCTGATACTGCTTTAGTCAAAGAAAGTTGATAAGAGTGTTCTAGCGCATCCGTATCATCGGCGGATACCGTCGGTGCGTCACTTGAAGTCGCAAAGGCCTGATTCGTGACTTCATTATTTTGCTCTAAATTTGCAAAATTTACATTATCTGCAATTTGTCCTTGTATTTTGAACTCTACTGTTTGGTCAACTCCAATCGTCCCACCAGTCCATGCATCTGTGCCATTGAAGTGAAATCCTGACGCCGTTTCAAGTGCAGTGATATTTGTTAAACCTAATTGAGAAGGTAGGATATCGGTTACTTGAACATTAGTAGCATCGCTTGGGCCACTATTCGTGACATCGATGGTATAAGTGACTTCATGACCTTCAAAAATTGTGCCGACAATAGCTGCAGAGGTCGGAGTCGCACTGCTACCACCACCATCATCTGATTTGATAATAGCGAGTGATGCTTGTGGTTTAATAACATCAGTATCTTGAGCAAATTCCGGATTACTATCAGGTGAAGTCACTTCAACGCTATTAGTATGATCACCCGCTGCAACATTGGATGGCAGCGCAATATCAAAGGCAAATTGTACTTCGGAACCTACTGGTATGAATCCTCCAGACCATATCAATTCATGATCTGCACCATCTACCGAGAAAGAGAAATCCGCTGGATTCACTCCCACTGGACCTGAGTTCATCACAGAATAACTAACATTCGTACCAAAATCGCTTGGCAAGGTATCCGTTACTGTCACATTCGAGGCATCACTTGGACCGTTATTGACAACGGTTATCGTATAGGTAATATCGCTTTGTCCCGGAATAATAGGAGGATTGCCAGCGCTACCACCTATGGCGCCCGTTGCAGAATTACCGCCAAAATCATCTGACTTTTCAATAGTTAAATTAGACACAGGCACTAACACATCAGTATCTGACGCTGTAACCCCTTGTAGCGGTGATCCATCTGGCGGACTAAAAGTAACGGTGTTCGTGAAATCACCATTCGTTAAAACTGATGGATTAACTGTTGATGGTACGTCTGCAGTAACGGTATAAACAATAGAGTCTCCTGCTTGAAGCGTCACAGTATCATCAATATTGCCATTTTGTTCTTGAGAAGTTCCAGCTCCCGAAATCAATGAATCACTATCACCAGATTGTAGCGTTGCGTGCCAATGCACATCCGAAAAAATTCCACTGTTAACAAATTGCGATAAATTGTCATCAACATGCGCATTACTAAGCGTACCAAGCGAAGCATTGGTAGCAGTAATGGTATAAGTAAATTCGGTACCCGGAGTGACTGTACCAATCGCACCGGTTATTGAAGAACCACCATCTGAATCCACTTTTGATATGTCTAACAAGCCTACTTCAGCGGTCGCCGTAGAAGTTTGGGTCGTATTACCATCATTAGGACTTGCAGGCAGTACTTCTGTATTGATAAATTGTGCAGGTAAATAATTGACAGATTGTAGATAATAACCATCGGTTTCACTGTTACCATTCAAGGCATCATCTACCGTAGGCAAAGAAGAAAATACTGCATATTCAAAAGGTTTTGCCAGTATTCCCGTATCAAATGTCGCATCGGTACCAGCAGAAGAGCTGGGCGCCAAATATCCCGCATTTGGACCGATAAGACCCGGATCAATATTGCTGGTGTACTGCGAATTTGAAAAAGCTAAACTCGAATATTGTGAAAAGACAAATTCTTGGACCAAATTATGGTTGGCATCGTATAGTTTAAGATCACCAACTTCACCTTGGTCGCCAGCGCCAGGACCATCTAAACTACCCACTGCAAATTTTAAATCATAAGCACTGGTTGCACCGACATCGACTCCCAATGCTTCAGTGCCTGAGGGCGCTTGATTGCCGCCACCAGTTGCTACTGCATCAGCAACGAAATTGCCGATGACACCAACTGGCTGAGGAACAAATTCAATTTCATCCCCTTCACTGCCAAATGAACCACTTTCGCCAGGGGTGAAAATACCCAGACCTACTTCACTTCCTCCTCGATCATCACCTACAATAACAGGGTCGGACGGCGTAATAGGATCTGTGCCTGGAACAATGGTGGTAAATGAGTTAGATAAATCTAAACCAGATCCATTATCAAATGACGTACCCATTGCAAATCCGAAAAGGTTTACATGGCTACTGGTCCACGCATTAATTTCATCCATAGCACTCATGGGTGATGAAGATCCTGCTGTAACTGGACTAATAGATGCTTCAATAGTAATCGCTTCTGTAGTGGAAGCTGGTACTGAATCTAAATGCCAAATGCTTGGATTACCATCAATACCTTGCGTAAAAGTACCATCACCGTTGGTGCCAATAATGGTTAAACCGGGCGGGAAGAGATCTTGGATATCGGTTGGTCCAGCATTGCCATTACCCGAGTTCGTCACATTTAGTTCGAAAAATACGTTTCCATTAGGTGCAATCAATGCATCATTACTAAAATTCAAACCGTCACTCGAAACGAATTTATGAATAGAAAGATTAGGAATAAGCACCTCATCCGTATCTGACGCCGAAACACCTTGTAGAGGTGAGCCATCAGGCGGACTGACATTAACAGTATTTGTGAAATCGCCATTCGTTAAAGCCGATTGATTGACGGTTGATGCCAAATCTGCAGTAACGGTATAAGTAATGGAGTCCCCTGCTTGAAGTGTCACGGTATCATCGATATTGCCGCTTTGTTCCCCAGAAGTTCCAATTCCCGAAATCAGTGAATCGCTATCACCTGAATGCGTTATCGACGCTGTCCAGGATTCACTAGAAAAAATTCCATTTTGTACAAATTGTAATAAATTATCACTAACATGCGCATTAGCAAGTGTGCTAAGAGAATCATTACTCACCGTAATGGTATAAGTAAATTCGGCGCCTTGATTCACACTACCAACCGCACCTGTGATTGAAGAACCGCCATCGGAATCCACTTTTGATACATTGATAAAACCTACTTCAGCGGTCGCAGTAGAAGTTTGACCTCCCAGTTCTTCTGTATTGATAAACTGTGCGGGTAAATAACTGACGGATTGTACATAATACCCACCCGTTTGACTTTGACCATCCAAAGCATCAGCTACCGTAGGCAAAGAAGAAAATACCGCATATTCAAAGGGTTTTGCCAGTATCCCCGTATCAAACGAAGCAGCAGTATCACCATCGGATGCAGTTGGTGCTAAATACGTCGCATTTGGACCCACAAGAGGACTGTTGTAGCCTAAGTTATTAAAATCTGATTGCGAATATTGTGAAAAGACAAATTCTTGGACCAAAGTATGGCCTGCATTGTATAGTTTAAGATCGCCGACTTCACCTTGATCGCCATTGCTAGCGCCAGCACCATCTAAACTACCGACTGAAAATTTTAAATCATAAGCACTGGTTGCACCGACATCGACTCCTAATGCTTCAGTGCCTCCAGTCGGATGACCGCCGATAGGAATGAGATCAGGAGTAAAGAGGTTAGATTGCAACTGTACAGGTTTTTCAGGAACAAATTCAATTTCATCGGCTTCAGCACCAAATGAACCATTTTCGCCGGAGGTGTAAATACCAATACCTGTTTCATCTCCTCCTCGATCATCACCTACGATGACAGAACTGCTTGGTGTCGGATCTGTGCCTGGGATAATGGTAGTGAATGAGTGAGTTAAATCTAAATGACCTAGGTTGTCAGGATCAAATGACGAACCCAATGCAAATCCAAAAAGGTGTACATTGCTACTGGTCCATGCATTAACTTCATCTGCAGCACTCATGGGTGACGAAGTTCCTGCTGTTTCTGGGCTAATAGAGGCTTCAATAGTAATCGTTTCTGTACTAGAAGCGGGTATTGAATTTAAATGCCAAATGCTTGGATTACCGTCAACGCCTTGCGTAAAAGTACCATCACCTGAGATGCCAATGATCGCTAAACCGGGCGGGAATAAATCTTGGATATCGGTAGGTCCAGCAGCACCATCGCCTGAGTTTGTCACATTCAGTTGAAAGAATACGTTTCCATTGGGTGCGATCAATGTATCACTACTAAAATTCGTACCGTCACTCGATACAAATTTTTGAATAGAGAGATCAGGGCTAAGTACAACATCTGTATCAGTTGAAGTATTATTACTTTGATTATTATCTGGCGGATTATTTTCTATATTATTGTCACTAGGTTCGACAGTGACAGTATTCGTTAAAGAAGTAATATCATGACTGACCGTTCCTGTGACCTGAAATGAGATCGATTGACCGGCAGCGAGGTTTAAATCGTTCCACGTAGCAACAAAATCAGATTGGCCTATAATAAAGAAAGGTGCTAGAACTCCCGAAGAAGCATTACCAATTGAAGTTATTTCGAACCCCCCGGGGGTGGGAGTATCATCGAAATTGGCAGAATTACCGAAAGTGGCAAAATCATCAATAGCGATACTATGTACTGTTGACCCGCCTTCGTTAGTGACTGTAATGGTATAAGTATCTTCTTGTCCTGCATTGACTGCGGTAACACCGTCAGTTTTAACAACGGCTAAATCCACTTCTTGTGGGTTTACTGTCGCAGTAGAAGAATCTCCTGGAACTGTCGCAGTATTCACAATGGGATTAAGATTTGGTGCTGTGGTCGCATCAATGCTAACTACATTATAATCACTGCTATCACTATTAGGACCATCTTTTAGAGGGATAGTATGACCAAGCGGAAGCGCCGAGAATACGAGATCGTTAAACATATTGGCATGACCACCTGCGGTGAACATATTATCGTCGACGGTAAATTGCGCACCAACCGTACCATCAATAGTGGTATAATTAATATTTGAATTACCTACATAAGTGGCCCCATCGCTGAGTGTCCCCATGTCGTGTGGTCCAAAATATACTTTACCGACATCCACTCCGTTATTGAACGCAGTCACTTCACCATAAGTTTGGTTTAATGATTCGGTGAAGAATGTCACTGAAACCGTCGCTTTGACTGCCAGTTGGCCGAGGTTAGCGCTTAAAGCTTCAGTCGTATTATCAGCTGGTGAATAATTAATAAAGGGAAGAGCACCCGGATTAAAACCTGGGAAAGCTGGATCGGAGGGATCTGTTACTACTCCATCACCTATGTTAGTGACAGAAACCATTCCCATAGAAGATGGAATCAAATTTCCCGCCAATTCGAATGGCACACCTGCGGAATATGCCGTCGCATCACCGTTATTTGCACCACCTTCTCCAAATGTCATCACAAAATCATTCGCGGTAGGTAATACATCGGCAGTGACGGTCAGGGTAGCGGTATTACTTCCGCTAGTACCTAGGAGTGTTCCCACATCCCACTCTCCGGTCATCTGATTATAACTACCTTGAGACGTCATAATGCTTACAATGTTTAATCCAGGAGGTAATATATCTTGGGCCTCAACATTATCTGCATCACTTGGACCACTGTTTGTGACAGTAATTGTATAAGTAATTTGATCACCCACATTTTTGTCTTCCATAGAGACGCCATCTACTAATTTGTCGATGACAACCGTATCTTGCGGAACAAGTCGGTCAGTATCAGAAGATGTATTGTTACTTTGATTTCCATCAAAAATGGATTGGCCATCTGTGCCTGTGAGCGGTTCTACTGTCACTGTATTGGTCATCGTTGATGACTGTGTGTTGGGGTCAATGAGTCCTTGAAGTTGAATGGCAATTGATTGACCTGTTTGTAAATTTAACCCGCTCCAAATATCAGTGGTAGGATCATAAGAACCGACTGAAGGAGGAATGAAGGTAGCGCCCAACAATTCTGGAGGAACCGCATCAAACAAATACAGGCTAGTCACCGTATCTGGGCCATTGTTGGTGACAGTAATGGTATAAGTATCTTCATTTCCTGGTGTTGCCACAGTAATACCATCCGTTTTAAAGACGCCCAAATCAGCTTCTTCCGGAGTAGGTGTGACTGTGACAGTTGAGGTTTGGATACCATTGCCTAATGATTCTGTATTATCCACGATGGCTGGGAGATATTGAATTTTTTGCAAATCATAACCATTGGTGGCATCGCCGCCATTTCCTGTTTGCAATGAAGAAAATGCTAAATATTGAAATGGCACATTAGAAATCGTAAAGCTTGCGTCTTGTGATGTTGAATATAATGGGATGTAAATAGCACCTTGTGGTAAAAATGAAGGTTGTCCTGCCGCATCACCAAAAACATATTCTTGGACTAAATGATTGCTACTATCAAATATTTTTAAATCACCATATTCACCACCATCCGCTGCGAACTGGGTATCTAAACTACTCACATTGATGGTGGCTTGCACCACGGGTTGACCGAGGTCGACGACTACCGCTTCCGTAGAACCTTGTTCAGAAGGACTGATTAAAGTTACGGCTCGTTCCGCGATCCCGTCACCTCCAGGAATAAATTCAATTTCGTTAGATTCGCCTCCCGATTGGCCCATGCTTAAAACGCCAACGCCATTATCATCTGCACCACGGTCGTCAAACACGATGGTTCCGGTAGAGGGATTCGACAAATCTAAATTACCACTGCCATCTTGGAAGCCTTCACCCAAACCAAATGGATGTAATGTCACCGGTGGGACCGCTTCCACCCAAGAATTCATGACATCAGTCGGGGAACCAGGATTACCAGGATTAGTTGTACCTGCGTGTAAATCTTCAAGTTGCGCTTGGAAGGTCAATGTTAATGTGGTGTGAGCTGGAATAGAACTTGAAATAGCCCACAATCCCGTCGAAGGATCAAAAGTGGAAGTAACGCCAGAAGGCAACACGATGTTACTAATATTTTGGAAATCACCAATATTTAAATCATGAATATCGGTTACTCCTGTGGTCGCCCCTTCTCCGCCATTGGTCACCGTGAGTTTGAATGTGATTATGCCATCTGGAGTAACTGTCGCATGATCCGAAAAATCAACGCCATCACTTGAAACACTTTTTAGTACCACTAACGAGGGTAAAGGAGGTGCAGGTGGTGTGGGGGGAGTACTTACATTGTGTTCGTTTTCTCCACGGAAAATAAATTGTTGTTCCATCTTGGGCCATGGAACGGTAAATGTACCAGTATCAAATCCTGCAACGACATGACCGAGCGGATGTTTAGATGAACCATCATCTGCCCTTATGTCACCTTCATCTAATAATACTTTTGCAAGATGTTTATTTAAATGATGCTTATCATCAGCATGTGCGAGATCATGGTGTTCTTTGTTATGATCCCCATGTTCTAATGGATTATTTACAGGATGCTTATCTTCGGCGACACTCGTTTCGGAATTATTAACCGAAGGTTTATGGAAAAGTGCTAGAAAGGACGCAGCATAGCTTTCTACGGTACTTTCTATTCTTTGCCAAAAGCTTGGATGGCTATTTTGATCGTTATGATGATTACCAGATTCCGCCACCACATTATGCCCTTCATGGTTCTGATTTTTTGGAGCTTCACCGTTTGAGCTGTTTTTGTTCATGCTTGAGTTATGTGTAGTTTTGTTACTCATATAATTAAACTCCCCAATTTAAAATTGTTCATTTTTTGACATATGTTAAGTATAGACAATAGAGTAGTTTTTGCATTATTTCTAACCATTTTTTAATGGATATTTTTTTATCTTATTGTTAAATAATGGTTTTTTTTAGCATAAAAAGAGGGGGAAAGCTGGAAAATGGATGAGAAACACCAGAGGATATGTGCAATTTTTGATCTTTTAGTAATGGAAGAGAATTACTATAAACCCTCACCCCTAACCCCTCTCCCCTCGCTACGCTCCGGGAGAGGGGAACTATTTAATTCCCCTCTCCCATTTATGGGAGAGGGGTTAGGGAGGGTTTGTAGGTTGCAGGGTGGATTAGGCGTTCTTTGCCGTCATCCACCAAACTGACTAACATTTAGTATATGGAATAGCAGCCTCAGCAGGGAGAGGAACATTAAAGAACTCAATCAAACGACCTTCTGCATTAAGAATGCGGAATCGAGCCAACATTAATGCATATTGTTCGTTCGTTAAATCTTGAAGCGCCGTGTAATGTTCATTTTGGGAATCCAATACGTCTAAAATAGTACGTTTACCCAATTGAAATTGTCGGCCATAAGAAGCAGAGGTTAATTCAGATGAGTGCACATGCGCTTTTAATAAAGGAATGCGACTTTGACTACTTTCCAAAGCTTCCCAAGATAACTTCATGAGATCACGCACTTGGTACTCGGCACGATTACGAATTTCTGTCGCTTGCTGCACTTGATATGCCGTTTCGCGAGTATGTGCGATGTCTTTACCACCTTGCATCAAGTTATAGTTCATTTGAACCATTAACAAACGATCATGATCAGGACCCGGAGAACCACCGACGTTTTTGCTTTGCAAAACATTTAAGATAACATCGAAGCGAGGATAAAATTTTGATTTGGATGATTCATATTGACCACGCGCTTGAACGATATCGGCGCTTGCTGATCTCAGTGTCGGATGTCTCGCATAAGCAACCGCTAAAGCCTGTTCAAGATTTTTAGGCAAATCTGTTTCTGGAACTTCTGGCGGCATCGCTAAATGACGCGCTTCCATACCTGTCACTTTTTGGAAATTAATTTCGGCATTATGAAGATTATTTTCCGCAGACAATAAATTCGCTTTAGCAAGGTCAACACGACCTGACGTTTGTTCGGTATCCGCTTCACGTCCAAGACCTTGTTCACTTAAGTGAGAAACCATTGAATAGGTTTTCGTGTGAACTTCATAATTTTTACGTGCAATATCTACGAGTTCTCGGCTACGTAAAACATCTAAATAAGCTTGCACGGCTGATAATGCTTGATCTTCAGCAGTACCCCATACACGGTAAGCGTCCCCATTAGTTTTAGCACGTGTTCGCATGACTTCGCTACGCGCAAAAAATCCATCAAATAAAGGTTGCCGTGCATTTATCCCTAAATCAGTACGCCATAAAGTATTGGTAATGAAATTACTGTTAAAGTTATCTGCTTTTTCTTTACCATATCCGGCATTTGCATCAATGGTAGGAAAATAGTTTGCTTTTGCTTGTGCGACCTGCTCATTGTCAGCGCTACGAAGTTTTGCAGCAATGCGAATTTCCGGATGTGTACTGACGGTTGTTGCAATCACATCACGTAGAGTTTCGGCTTGTGACGCTTGTGAAAGAGTAAAACAGGTAATAATAACGCTTAAAATCCTTTTTTTATGGATAACCATAAACGTACGTCCCCTTGAAAAATTAACAATTATCTTTCCCGTAGCGCAGACTGTTTTGCTTTGAGAATTGGCTTTAATATATAATCTAACACGGTCTTGTGTCCAGTTAAAATATCAACTGTCGCTGTCATGCCGGGAATGATATACAGTAATTTACCATCTTTTGCTTTGAGGTAATTTTTTTGGGTTCGTACATGGATTTGATAGTAAGGATCTCCTTTTTCATCTTTAATCGTATCTGAACTGATATATTCTACTTTTCCTGTTAAACCACCATAAATGGAATAATCGAATGCGGTAATTTTAACACTTGCTTCTTGATCAACATGAATAAAACCAATATCAGAAGGACGGACTTTTGCTTCAATTAATAATGTGTCACCGAGTGGAACGATATCAATTAAATTATCACCGGGCTTAATCACACCACCCACGGTGTTAACATAAATTTCGTTAATGATGCCATTTACCGGAGAACGTATGGTTGTCCTATTTAATTTATCTTTTAAACCTGAGAGATCCGATTCAAGGCTATCTAAATCGGCGTTGGATTTAGTAAGCTCGTCTAATGCCTGACTTTTTGTCGTTGAAATTTGATTATCGATTTCGGAAATGCCTTCTTGTAAATGTATGATATCCACTTTAGACACATCACCAGATTTCAACAAAGGTTCCGTCATCCCGATTTCTTTATCAATTAAACTTTTGCGATCGTTCAATGCGTTAATTTCACTAATTTGTGCGTCATAAAGATTTTTTTCACTGGAATATAATTCAGGATTTGCCGTTTGTAATTCTTTCGAAATCTCGAAAGGTTTATTATTAATTTGTGCGTTTAAACGGGCAATTTTAATTTTGAGTGCAATTTCTTTTTGTAATGCTGCGTTATAATCACTAAGAAAACGCGTATTATCTAAATAAGCAATCACTTGATCCTGTTTTACAATTTCACCTTGATGCACCAAAATCTGTTTAACGATACCACCTTCTAGATTTTGAATGACTTGCATTTGTTTAGACGGAATCACTTTTCCTTGTGATGTGGTCACTTCTTCAAGATTTGCGTAATAAGCCCAGATGAGTGCAATAATCACAAATATCGCGCAAAACCATAAAAGTCTATGGGAATACTTGCTCGTTCCACGATAACCGAAATCGTAATCTTCATTATATTTATTTACTATTTTTTTACTTTTTTCAGAAAAATTATCCATGGGTTCATCATCCTCACTTCGTTTCGGGAACCGCACCTTTTATTTTACGTTCCGTTAACATTTTAATAACTTCATCCCGCGGACCGTCAGCCACCAAGTGACCGTTATCCATCACAATTAAACGATCTACTAAATTCAATAAAATAGGTTTGTGTGTGACGAGAAGTAAAGTTTTTGTGGCGACATATGGTTTTAAACGTGCAATCAAGAGGGAGATCGTGCCATCATCCATAGAGTTACCTAATTCGTCAAATAACACGACAGATGGATTTAGTAATAGCGCTCGTGCAATGACGATCGCTTGACGTTGTCCGCCAGACAGAAACTGTCCTCGCTCTCCGACCAAACGATTAAAACCTTCTGGATGGTGTGCCACGAAAGTATCGACCGTGCTTAATTGCGCTGCACGAATAATGGCACTATCATCGACTTGGGGTGCACCAAAATTAATGTTTTCTTTGATCGACCCATGGAACAAAGTTACATCTTGCGGAACATAGCCGATAAAATGACGGAGTTCCGCTGGATCTAATTGTTGTTCTTCAAAATGGTCGATTAAAATATTCCCCGTCGTTGGGTCATAAAATTTCATAATCAATTTAAGAATGGTTGATTTACCGGAACCCGTTGCGCCAATCACGCCAATTTTTTCGCCCGCTTTCACTTCAAAAGACAATTTATTAATCGCGGCGACGGGTTGTTCAGGATAGTAAAAAGTAACCTTTCTAAATTCGATATCACCATCGAGTTTACTTAAATAAAGAAAATTTTTATTGATGGGCCTTTCGGTCGGTAATTGCATCACTTGATCGAGTGCCACGATAGAAGTTTTACTTTGTTCATAGCGCGCAAGGATACCTGCGAGTTGTGCAATCGGAACGAGGGCTCTCGATGCTAAAATCGTACAGGCAACTAACCCCCCAACGGATAAAGTACCTGCTTGAATCAAGAATACGCCGCACACCACTAATATGACGACCGCTAATTGTTGCGTAAACATTGAAAAATTAATCCCAAAGGTCGCAAGCGATCTGAGTTTAATGCCAAGGATACTGGCGGCTTCCGCGACATTTTCATAACGCTTTTGCATAAATCCTTCGACATGCATGCCTTTAATGGCTTCCATGCTAGATAACGTTTCAACCAAAACCGCATGTCTTTCTGAAGAATATCGATAGTTTTTACGAATCATTTCATCTAATGGCTTTTGAATGAGATATCCAAAAAATAAAATGACAGGAATGGCACAAATCGGAACCATCACCAGCCATCCGCCCAGTAATGCAATCGTAACTAAAAATATGATTGCAAAAGGAACGTCGACTAAAATGCTGATCGTGGTCGAGGTAATAAATTCACGAAATGATTCGAATGATTGTACCGTGTTGGCAAGTGAACCCACTGAATTTGGGCGAATACCCAAACGAATATCCAAAATATGGCTGAAAATATCTTTAGATAATTGCATATCGATATTTTTGCCCGCGGCATCAATAAAATAAGCCCGTAAATTACGCATGATAAAATCAAAAATGAAAACAATTAAAACGCCGCTGAATAAAACCCAAAGCGTTGCCGTCGCTTGATTAGGTACCACGCGATTGTACACATTCATGATAAATAGCGGGGACGCTAAGGCAAAAATATTTATTAAAAACGATGCAATAATAATTTCACTATAAACCGCCCATGCTTTTTTCATGACATTCCAAAACCAACGTCTCGGTAATGGTTTTCCGGGTTCTTCTGCGCGCGGATCAAAAAGATGTGTGGGTGAAATTAAAATCGCAGCACCCGTGTATTCATTTTTTAAATTGTCTCGGGAAATTTTTTCTATTTTTGCATCGGTCAGTGGTCGAATAATAGAAGCCGTCCCGTCCGCGTTCCATTCTTTCAAAATGCAAGGCGATTCATCCTGCAAAAATATGACGACAGGTAAATAAGATGCATGGATTTCATCTAAAGAGATTTTTAATACTCTTGCAAAAATACCGTTTCTCGATGCCGAACGGATAAAAGAATCTAATGTAATATGATTGTTTTCATCCAGAGGAAAGCCTGCAGTTAAACCCTCCGGCGAAGAAGGACGATTGTAGTATTTACTTAAAATAATTAAACAATCAAGAAAGGGATCGTTTATTTTTGTCTTATTTTCCGTCATGCCTGGAGTTTCCATGGTCCACTCCTTTCAATCCATGTTTTCATTCTAGCACAGAAACTAAGATCAAAATTAGCACAGATGTAGATAACGTGAATTCGACATCATCACATCGTGATGATGTCAGAAGAGTCGTTATCCCGGAAAACGTTTTTTGTTTATCCGGGATCCACTCTAGAAAATTGGCTATCGATACGCGTGTAAGGTAAAATAGTCCCTTTTTAACCATTGAGTGAGCAAACGTGGCAGAACAACTCCGAAATATAGCAATTATTGCGCATGTCGACCATGGCAAAACAACTTTGGTGGATAAGCTTTTACAACAAACCTCAAGCTTGAATAAAAAGAACACAACTGAAAGAGTCATGGATAGCAATGATTTAGAACGCGAGCGGGGTATTACGATTCTTGCCAAAAATACCGCCATTATATGGAAAGATTATCGCATTAATATTGTAGACACTCCCGGACACGCGGATTTCGGTGGAGAAGTAGAACGGATTTTATCGATGGTAGATTCAGTACTTTTATTAGTCGATGCCGTTGATGGGCCTATGCCACAAACCCGTTTTGTGACGCAAAAAGCCTTTGACCAAGACTTAAACCCCATCGTCGTCATTAATAAAATCGACCGCCCCGGCGCCCGCCCCCATTGGGTAGTGGATCAAGTATTCGAATTATTTGATCGTCTCGGTGCAACCGACAAACAATTAGATTTTCCAATTGTGTATACTTCCGCACTATTAGGTTATGCGGTGTTAGATCCAGAAGACAAATCAGAAGACATGTCTAAATTGTTCGAAACCATCGTACAACATGTGCCACCACCACCGGTTGATTTGAATGGCCCATTTCAAATGCAAATTAGTACCCTCGATTATTCCAGTTATGTCGGCATGATCGGTATCGGTCGTATTCGACGCGGACAAGTTAAAACAAACATGCAAGTCACCGTCATCGATCGCGAAGGGAAAACCCGCCAGGGCCGCATTCTTCAAGTACTCGAATATTTAGGATTAGATCGTAGTGAAGTGCCTATTGCGAATGCTGGAGATATCGTTGCCATCACCGGTATCGAAAACTTAAAAATTTCAGATACGATTTGTGATCCAACCGCGGTCGAAGCGTTGCCACCACTCAGTGTTGACGAACCCACCGTGAGCATGACTTTCCAAGTAAACACATCTCCCTTTGCAGGTTTAGACGGAAAATATGTCACCAGCCGAAGAATTCGTGATCGTTTAGATCAAGAGCTTTTACATAATGTCGCATTACGCGTCGAAGATACCGCAGATCCAGATAAATTCCGTGTCTCTGGACGTGGAGAATTACATCTTTCTATTTTAATCGAAAACATGCGACGTGAAGGTTATGAATTAGCCGTTTCCCGTCCTGAAGTCATCACCAAAGAAATTGATGGCGTCATGCATGAACCTTTTGAAAATTTAACCATCGATGTTGATATGGCTTATCAAGGTGCCTGCATGGAACAACTGGGTTCCCGCAAAGGTGAGCTGAAACACATGATGCAAGATAATAAAGGTCGCATTCGTTTAGACTATGTGATTCCTTCACGTGCTTTAATTGGTTTTCATACTGATTTTCTCACGATGACTTCGGGCACGGGCTTGATGCATCACGTATTTAGTCATTATGGTCCTTCAGTGAAAGGAGAAATCCCCAGTCGTCAAAACGGCGTTTTGATTTCCAATCAACAAGGCGTCGCACTCGCTTATGCGCTGTGGAACTTACAAGAACGCGGTCGCATGCTTATTAGTCCTCAAACTGATGTTTACGAAGGGATGATTGTCGGTATTCATTCGCGCGACAATGATCTTGTCGTCAATGTGACGAAAGCCAAACAGTTAACTAACATTCGTGCGGCAGGTTCGGATGAAAATATTCTCTTAACTCCCCCTATCTTAATGTCACTCGAACAAGCGTTAGAATTTATTGAAGATGATGAATTAGTCGAGGTGACCCCAAAGTCCATTCGTATTCGTAAAAAGTTTTTGAAAGAACACGAAAGGAAAAGGGCGTCGAAGGGTTAAAAACTTATTTATTTGTAGGGTGGATTAGATGCGCCGTTTGCATCGTAATCCACCTTTTTTTTGTGGAAAAAATCCAAAAAATTATATCAAAATCAATGGATTAACCTGTAAAAAATAATGTGATCTGGATAAATTGTAGTCAAGATATGCTATAATCAAATTAAATAAAAAGGGAATGAGGATCACACGATGAAAACTTTTATTTTATTAAGTATCAGTTGTCTTTTAGTGTTTTTTTCGAGTTTTGCGGTGGCTACTGATTATTCTTGTCCTACAAAGTTTACCCCTTTAAACCAGTGTTATACAGATCCCAATCATCCTGAGAATAATCGCTTTACGAGCTTCACCGGAACAGATGATGCAGGAGGCACAGTCTGGCATACCAGTAGTTTACAAGGATACGATGCGCCATGTGGTCTCACATCAGCGGAAGTAAATGGTGGAAAAATGTTTGACAGTAACACGTCTACTACTGTGCCCGCTGCGTCATTTACTCTCGGATACGTATTTCCTTCTACAACAACGTGCCCAAATGGAGCAACTCCTGCTAATGTCCCTTTCAATCTCTACTGTTATGCTCATATAACGACTCAAGCACCTCAAGCAGGTGGCTCGTTTGACTTAACATTAAACCCACCAGGTGATAATTTAACAGGAAGTTATTGCACGCCTTGTACTGCCTCAGGTGGAGCGCCTTCTAATGGTAAGATTGGCTGCCCTAATTGTAAGGTCAGTTGTCAGTAATGAATCTTACGGAGTTTTTCTGCGAGGATTAGTTTCTGGCTTTGAATCAGAAATAGTTGATAAAATTCCTGTTACCAAATCTTGACTTTCCGATCTTGAAGCAAGTTTTTTATGAATTTGTTCGCAATCAATAGTTTCAAAAATAGAAAAATAATCATACGCATTTTGCGTTTGGTAATTATTTTCAAAAATAGATAAGTTAAAAAGATAGCCCACATAATGTTGATCAACATGTGCAATCTGCACGACTTCACTTAAGACCTCTTGCCAATTTGTTTTCTCATCATGAGGACCTTCCTTACTCTGAATAAATTCTAAATGCTTCTTTTTAACAGAAACGGGATGGTTGAGCACATTACTCGTCAGATATTTTTTTAATAATTGCAATGTCATATAAGCTTGCAAATTGGGAGATGCTTCTTGAAATGCTGTGCGAGCCTCATGATTTGGAACATTGGTTAATGCACCCGCTTTGATAAGTGTCTGCACCAACCAAAATGAGCTAGCAGTCACTGCGGTATGCAAGGGTGTATCGCCATACTCATCTTGTTTGATGAGTGATACTCCTTTTTTGATGAGTAAATCGATGAGATCTTTATTAAAAGATGTCATCGCAAGATGCAAAGCATTTTTTCCATTTTCATCACAAAAATTCAAAGCATCGGGGCTATATTCTGCGATGTATTGTAGTATATCAAGGTTTTCATATACGACGGCATATTCAATCAGAGGATGATCTATACCATCTAAGTGAATTGTTGAAAGAGATCGAATAATTTCGGCGATCTTTTGCAAATTATTTTTCTTTCTTAAATCAGTAATGCAATCACTTAAAACATTATAAAACTCAACTTCATCAACGGTTGCATGTGACGAAAGCAATAATTCAATTGCTTTTATATTTCCAATTTTCATTGCAGCAAGTAATGCAGGACAGTCTCCATTGTGATTAATGAAATCCGTCGGCGCTGATGCTCTATCAATTATTTTAAGAAAATCACCTAATGTTGTTAAACCATCCGCAGATGGATCTAACACCAGTCGTGATAATATATCTTGATATTTTTGATACAAAGGATGATGCTGAATGAGAAAAGATTCTAAGGGTAAATGAGTAATACTCATGAGTGTCATTGCATCTTGATATTTACCTATCTCAATTAAATGATATACCCCATGTGCATGAGCAGTTTGTGCTTCCGCTGGACTTAGCTTTCCGCCTAAAGTGATAAATTCATTGATAATAGTAATATTGCCGTAATAGTATGAAAACTGTAAACATCTATTTTTTTCTTCTTCAGAAAACTTCATTTCCTTTATAAGATTTGTTGCATTAACATTATCATAATTCAGAATAAAACTGCCCAATTTTTTGTGCATTTGATAATAGGCATGCGCTACAAATTTTGGTTGCTGAAAATCTTGTAAAAGTCGGCCAATTTTTTTAAAGTGCCCATTCGTTAATAAATACTCGAGACCCTTTTTAAGTTTTTCACAAATTTTTTCCTCATTTAATTTGAGATGAGAAGAATGTTTATATAAAATAACAAACGTATCAAAAGCGCCAAGCTCTGCTGCAACATGAATACCAAGAATATCGAAAATACCGAGAACATTTCCTCCGAAGGGATGAGTAAGCAACTCTCCCACAAAAGGAAAATATTTTTTTAATTGTAAAAATTGATCCATTTTCACAGCAGCATCGGAAGAAATAAGCTCCCAAAACTTTTCACTTAAAATATTTTCATCACAGGTTGTGCTTGAAAACTCTTTGATCTCGATTAAATTTTTGACTAAATCAAAATGATCTTTATTAATCGCATCTTCAAGTAACTTTTTATTTTCCGTATTTTTACTAAAAAAACCTGCTAAAACTTCTGGCTTTATATGCGAAAATGCTCTCGCAAAAAAATGGGTGAAATCACGATGATTTTTAAATAATAATAAAAAACCAACTTGATTTTCCGCCTCCAGTGCTAACAAATATTCTAAAAAGGAAACAATATTTTCATTCTTATCAAACATTTTTAATGATACATAAGAATGTGAAAGAAAATTCCTATCAATATATCCAACATCACAAACATTTTGTTTGCTAAGCTTTTGAATATCCATTAACAACTTAGGATCATGCTCAATAATTTTATGGGTACCAAATGGTACTTTTTTCAACTCAGTCTTTTCCATAATATCATCGAAAATTTTCGTTCCCTCTTCTCCAGTTGAAATCATAGGATGAAATTTGAAAGGTGTTTTACTCATTAAATATAGAGATTTATCGTTATTTTCAGCAGGATCCATACCTCTTAGTTTTGTAAGATCAATATGCTTTAATACAGAAATCGGATTTTCGGTTAAAGTTTTTGGAAGTTTTCTTAATATATTTTTGAAGAGCAGTTTATTTTTAATACTGACAGTACGAATACTGGCAGGGTCTTTTTGCATGAAATAAAGCACTGAATTATTATCTCTTCTTGAGATACCATAAACGTGCGTCACATTGTTCTTAAAAAATTTATTTATGTCGCTAATGGTCGGCTCGCAGCCGGTCCAAGCTACGCAATCCATCACTCTATCTTGAAAAACACAGCAATAATCATTTTTACTTTCTTGTAAAATGCGATGAAATACATCTTGCGACTCAATACTCTCATTTCTCTTAAACGGAACGGAACTTAAGATGACATCACATTTTGTAAGAAGCAAAACGTCTCGATCAATAAGTCCATTTAAAACTCCACTTTTCATGGCACGTTTAACAATCATTTCCTTTAATGATTCTAAAGTAATTTCAGATTCTTTTAATTTGTATTGTTTACTTTTATCAAAAAAAGTATCTGTATTTTCTTTTAAATCACCTAATAAATTAAGTTCGCGAAAGAAATTTTTCATTTTTAATTTTGAGTCAACGCCATGCATCAACGTACTAAAATGGCTAACTAACGTTTCGATAAACGCTTGCTGAAAAATGGGAGACTCACATCTTAACTTGAATTCATCTTTTTCTTCATCACTAAAAAAATCTTTTGCAGCTAAATCTAAACTTTTAGGTATTTGAAATTTTTCTCCTACAATAAAATCCGTAAGTTCCGCCATGGCATGTGTTTTATCATTAAAATTATCGCCTGAAATTTCTTTTAAATGACTTTCTGCAGGAAGAGGATTTTGTACACGCCGCGTTGAAATTTCATTCGTAAAGTCACCCGCCAATTGCTTACAAACAATAAAAACTTGGTTTTGAATAAATGAGGCAGGATCACTTGATAATGATGCGGCAGCATATTGTAAATCTATCACAAATCCACTGGGACAAACTTTTATTTTTGCGTAGAGTTCATCTAATGTCGATTTAATTAATGCTTCATTTTTTCCGCGGAGGTCTTGAATAAAAAATACTATTTTTTCGAGATATTTTTTCCCATCATTGTAAAGAGAAGCGCGTTCGTAAAGGCGTGTAAAATCTAAATTAAAATTTGATGAAAAAAGTGATTGTCTCGTAAAAGATGAGAAATAGGTATCTAAAGCCACGTCCCAATCATCTTTTGGGATTGCTTTCAAATGTGCTGCCATTAATTGTTGAAAAGGATTAAAAGAAGATTCTAATGTTTGGATATCTAAATAAATAGCGTCTTTTTGTTCTGAATCAATTTCTCTACCGTCACATAATTTTTGAAAAATGCTATCTTTATAAAAATCAACTTTAATACTTTCAATTAATAATCTTACTTGATCAGTCAGTTGTTTTTCACTTTTTTCATCTTCAACGCGTATATCGTCAAGATAAAGCGGTTTTTGACCTTTATATATTTTATGTAAAAAAAGTCCCATCGGATCGATTTTTTTTGCATCTAATTCTAAGGCCAATTCTTCAGAAGCTTTTAATTTTTTTTCTTTTTGTTTTTCTTCACCTTCAAATTTGCGTTTTTGTCGTTGCATTTTTAACACCATCACAAAAATTTTAGACAATTCTATCATCTGACAACATTAAATGCACATTTTTCCCGTAATTTGGTAGATTTTGGAGCGATTGAATTGAGTGAATTAATTAAGTTATTGAAGATATTGATGTTTTTTTTAGGTCAAGCTGTACAAATTTCTTGCATTTAAAATCATATAATGGTAATATTTTGTACAATAATGTTTTTTAAAGACAAAACGAGGGCGGTATGAGGTTATTAGCGATTAGTACTCTTTGTTTAGCAATGATGATGCCATCTGCATTTGCGTCTTCTAGTTTACAAGTCAAAATTAATGGAAATTTAAAAAATATGTATCTTTATATGGAACCAGTGGGATGCGTTAATATCGCAGCTGGGACACAAGGTCATTTATATCCTATGCTAAAAGGCGAAGTACAAAGTATAGTATTAGTCGACCGTTCGACTCATCGAATGTACCCACAAAAAATGCCAGCGTCTTGCCAATTAGCAATCGATAACAAAGATAAAAAAGTCACTATTTCAGGCAGCATTGGAAAACCGGTCAATGATAATATCGCCATCAATAATTTGCGGTGTAGCACGAGTTAGCACCGCCTCCAGAACCTCGTCGTCCCGCGACTTGGTAACGCGAAGGATCCAGAGCGACATCAATGCAATTCTGGATCCCTTAGGACAAGCCGCGGGACGACGTTATTAAGACTTACCGACGTTACCTTCATCCTTTACATGGAAGCGGTTTAATCTCAATCTCCATTTCTTTAGGCTGTAAATCACGAATACTTGAACATATAGATTGGTAAACTTCAAAATTGATTATTCTATTATTAACAATTTTTAAATAGTCAGAAGGAGCTTCAAGGGTTCTGGAAAACAGCGACATTGAAGATAAAGAACCATCTTCCGACACTTTTTTCGTACGAGATAAATTGGCAAATACATGTCCCCAATCGATTTTTGAAATATCCTGATTGCTTCTCTCACATTCTACAATATAATTTAAATGAAATAATTGTAATTTATTTCCCCCATGATTTAATTCAATATATTTTTTCAGAATTTGTATGACAAGAAAAGATCTTAAATTAAGGGGCATATCAGTAGAGAAAGGAGTAATACCAAGATTATTCTTTAAATCAAAAGGCGCACCCGCATTAATCAAATATCTTACCATTTCATAATTATGTGCTTTACAAGCGAAATGAAAATAACTATTACCGTCGTTATCTTGAAAAGAAAGATCTACTTTTGCATCAATTAAAAATTTCGACATTTCGTCATTATTTTTTAACAAAGTATAAGAAAGACAGGTTCTATTATCACTAAAAGATAAACTTAATGCTCGCGGACAATACTTATTAATCATATTTAAAATTGATGCATTATTGCGGGATAAAATATATTGGGTAAAAGGAGGCATTTTTACTTTGCCGGACTCTGTCTGTACATAAATATTATTTGTCTCAGTGCAGATGTCTGGAAATTTTTTTATTAACCATTCGATCGCATCATAATTTGGTTTCTGAATTGCCATATGTATTGTAATACTAAATCCTAAGAGAGTAATCATTTCAGGATTTTTCTTAAATTCGGAAGCTAAACTTGGAATTTGTACTAATTCTTGGAACGCTTCAACACATCCTTTTGCAGCTAAAATTGTTATTGCAGGGAATTTATCACTTTGCTTTTCATCTCTTAAGCATTCTTCTAACGCTTCCGGAAAACGTTTAATAAGTTGAATAAGCGCATTCCGATTAGCAATACCTATCGTCGAAGAATCTTTTGCTAACAATTTTAATTCGTCTTGTATGTAATCCTTAACACCTAAAAAAATTTTTGTACTCACTGAATAATGAATCATGAGATCAAGTACTGGTCCGTATGCACGATCCA
Source organism: Gammaproteobacteria bacterium (assembly GCA_013287025.1). The sequence goes on from JABDEN010000007.1 coordinate 43,438, forward strand.
TGATGAAATCATATAAACCAGATTCAAGATGCTCCGAAAAACCTTGCTCGTCTTCATCTTTTAGCTGATTATCTAACCCATGTTTCATAAAGATATCTATTATTGGTTTATCGCAATCGTTCGCAGCTTTGAAAAAAAATGACTGTAAATTCTGTGGATCAATTGGAAAATTCGATAAAAGCTTATCAAGCTTCTTCTCTTTACTACCATCGCAATAATCTTGCACTTTAGAAATAAGTTTTGGTAGTAACATATCATTAACAAATTCAAAATGAGAAAAACGCGTCATGAATTCTTTAGCAGTATTATATTTTTCCTCGTCGATTAAAAAAATTAAGCCGGACATTAAGGTAGACTTAAACATTTCTTTTTGTGTTTTTTTGAAGGCCAAATTATTTTCTTCTAGGATTTGGAGTAATGCTTGTAATGCATTTATTTTTCCATATTTTGCCGCAATATTCACAAAAATAAAATGCATTTGATTTAATGATAAAGACAAACTCAATGAGACTTTTTTACAAAACTGAACTAATATCTTAATTTTTTCTGCGTCATCATTAACAATTAATTGGATTATTGCTTTTTTATAAAAATCCTTATTAGTGTATTTTGTTGGAAGTTTAATAGGAGTTGCTTTTAATAGTTGTAAAGCCAATGAATAATTTTTTTGATTTATACTCGATTTAATTAATCTGCTTGTTTCTAATTTACCAAAAGTTTTTTGTAGAAGTTCTTTAGACAAATAAATCTGATGAGCCACCAAAAATTTTTGTAAATCTATATTTTGGGATTTCAATTCCTTTAAAATGAGATATCGTTCATCATCTGTTATTTTTTTGAAATAATCCGAAATCATTAATACGGAATTTTCGCTTTCAAGTAGCATGCGAGGCGATACAACAATAGAGTCAAATACATTATGATGATTTAAATACAATGTATCATAAAGAACATGTTTTGTATGTTCTGCAATAATAGAAAGGCTTTTTTGTTCCGTAAAAACTGTTTTTTTTGTTTCACCTGCTAAAACTTTAAGTTTCAGCAAAATTTTATCAAATTTCCTCATGTCTTTATCTAATACTTTATATGCTTTTCCCGGAATTTTTTTATTAACAAAGTGAATAACTTTTTCGTGACGCTCTTCGGGATCTAAACTTTTTAATTTTTCGACATTAACATTAATACGAGAAGGGTACGGGTTTTTATTTTCAGGTAAGTCTTCGACTAGTCGATAAAACAATTTGGTTCTTTGTGGGTCAAGTGATACTTCCCTAATATTTTCGGGATTTCTTTGCACAAAATAAAGCTTATGTTGATGGTCATCTTTTTTTAAAATAACATAAGCAAACAATATTGAATGAGGTAAAAAATTTTCAAAGTTTTCTATTGTTAAGTATTTTTCATCGGTCAAAGTAAAACAATAAATATTTCTATCTTGCAACAAGTATGAATAAGGCCTTCCATTTTGTGGTAATCGATCAAAAATATATTGATTCTGATTTTCCGCATTTTTTATGTAAGGAATATTTGTGATAACAACATCACAAAGTTTATCTTCTTCTCCAATTTTGTGCTCCGACCGTTTAACAAACATTTCTCCTAAACGATTGCTTATTAATATACGCTTTAAAATAGAGTCTCGCAGCGCCTCTATTACCTCTTCGGAATTTTTAACACGAATCGGATCTTCTTCAAAATAAGTGCTAGATACTTCATCCAAATGGCCTAATTGATTCAGTTGATTAAAAAAATGATCCAGTGTCTCTATTGAATTCACATCATTCATTATCGTTAAATAATGAGTACAAAACGCCTCAATAATACAATGATATAAATTGTTGGGTGCTAAAAATTTTTCTTTAAATTCTTTTTTTTCAGGATCGCTAAAAAAATTCTCTGCATTGATATCTAGACTTTTTGGAATCGAAAATGGGCTCGTTGCACTAATATAATCTGTTAATTCTGAAACCGCGTGCGTAAACTGTAAATCATCTCTGCTTAATTCTTTTAATGTACTTTCAGGTGATAATGGAGATTTTTCTCGTCGTTTAATGATTTCTGACGTAAATATTGATGCAGCTTGTTTACATACTTCTAATCTTTTATCAGCAAATAAAGTATCAAAATTTGGTGATAAACCTTCTAGCGCGGTTTGTAAATCGGTAATAAAGCCAGGACTGCAAACCCCAATTTTAAGATATAATTCGCATAAAGCTTTTTTAGCGAGAGTACGATTCGCCAATGGTTCTAAAATCATAAATAATAAAGCTTCTAAACATTCCTTACCTTGTTGAAACATAATTCGACGTTTTTTATCTCTTGTTTGTTTTTCTTCTGCGGATAAACCTGCACTGTAATAAAAAAAAGATCCTGACATAAACGAACTAAAATAGTGAGGTGGTAACTCATCCCATTTTTTGACTTTTACTGCTTTAGTATCACCTTGAAGGTATTTCAAATGTTCTGCTTTAAGGCTATCTGCCAATTTTTTGACTTGTAATGTTAAGCGCAGCTCATCTTTTCTATCTATCAGTAACTCGCCTTTGAAGTCTTTTTTGAGATCTCGATAGTAAACGGGTTGCTCGCCATATAATTCCGTAAGAAATATATTTTTTCTAGCTTCTACCAGAAGAGCATTTTCTTCCGACTCTTTTAACTTGGTTTCCTTTAATTTTTTTTCTTTTACTTCGGATACTTTATCGTCAGAGCCATTAAATTTGCGTTTTAGGCCGTTGATTGATTGGCGGGGTTCCACTAAAAAAGTCCTCGTTTAACTTGTTTAAAATTTTGTCGATATATTATCACGAACATAATAAAAAAACAAAATTATACTTTAAGTATATTTTTTAATCTATTGATAAAAATGATTATTGTGTTCATTTATAAATTTGAAGCATAAAAAAACCCCTGGACACCCAACGAGGGAGGGTGAACAGGGGTTTCATAAAAAAGAGCCTGGCAATGACCTACTTTCGCATGTACAAATACATACTATCATCGGCGCAAAGTGGTTTCACTTCTGAGTTCGGGATGGGATCAGGTGGTTCACACTCGCTATTTTCACCAGGCAAACTAACTGGTTTTTTTACAGAGCGAGGATCTTTACAGACCCTCACCCTAACCCTCTCCCACAAGTGGGAGAGGGGATAAAATCTTTAAATAATTGAGAAGAGCAAGTTTCGTTAAAGAATTAATAAACTTTAATCTACCTATTTATTACGTTAATCACTGGGACAAATCCCCCCGATGCTTCGCATCGACCCCACTTTTTCAAAGGGGGTGATTAATTCATTTCTCTGCATTGCTTCATTCATAAAAAACCACTTGGGTGTTATATGATCAAGCCTCACGGTCAATTAGTACTGGTCAGCTTCGTACATTACTGCACTTCCACCTCCAGCCTATCAACGTTGTAGTCTTCAACAAACCTTCAGGAGCCTTACGGCTCGAGAGATCTCATCTTGAGGCAGGTTTCCCGCTTAGATGCTTTCAGCGGTTATCCTTTCCGAACTTAGCTACCCGGCTGTGCCACTGGCGTGACAACCGGTACACCAGAGGTTCGTCCACTCCGGTCCTCTCGTACTAGGAGCAGCCCCTCTCAAATCTCTAACGCCCACGGCAGATAGGGACCGAACTGTCTCACGACGTTCTGAACCCAGCTCGCGTACCACTTTAAATGGCGAACAGCCATACCCTTGGGACCAGCTTCAGCCCCAGGATGTGATGAGCCGACATCGAGGTGCCAAACACCGCCGTCGATATGAACTCTTGGGCGGTATCAGCCTGTTATCCCCGGCGTACCTTTTATCCGTTGAGCGATGGCCCTTCCATACAGAACCACCGGATCACTAGAACCTGCTTTCGCACCTGCTCGACCCGTCAGTCTCACAGTCAAGCACTCTTACGCTCTTACACGCCTCGCGCGATTTCCGACCGCGCTGAGAGTACCTTCGTGCTCCTCCGTTACTCTTTAGGAGGAGACCGCCCCAGTCAAACTACCCACCATACACTGTCCCCATCCCGGATTACGGGACTAGGTTAGAACTCCAAGTGTTCCAGGGTGGTATTTCAAGGTCGGCTCCATACAAGCTAGCGCTCATATTTCTTCGCCTCCCACCTATCCTACACAGGAAAACTCAAAGTCCAGTGCAAAGCTGTAGTAAAGGTGCACGGGGTCTTTCCGTCTTGCCGCGGGTACACTGCATCTTCACAGCGATTTCAACTTCACTGAGCCTTGGGTGGAGACAGCGTGGCTGTCGTTACGCCATTCGTGCAGGTCGGAACTTACCCGACAAGGAATTTCGCTACCTTAGGACCGTTATAGTTACGGCCGCCGTTTACCGGGGCTTCGATCAGTAGCTTCGCTTGCGCTAACCACATCAATTAACCTTCCGGCACCGGGCAGGCGTCACACCCTATACTTCCTCTTCCGAGTTCGCAGAGTGCTGTGTTTTTGATAAACAGTCGCAACCACCTGGCTATTGCAACCCTTCTCAGCTCCAGTCGCAAGGACCTTCACCTATCAAGGGCACACCTTCTCCCGAAGTTACGGTGCTATTTTGCCTAGTTCCTTCACCCAAGTTCTCTCAAGCGCCTTAGAATTCTCATCTCGTCCACCTGTGTCGGTTTGCGGTACGGTTCAATGGTATCTATCGCTTAGTGACTTTTCCTGGAAGCGTGGCATCAATAACTTCGGTTCTTATAAAGAACCTCCCCATCGCATCTCGGAATTATTAGGGTCCCGGATTTGCCTAAGACCCCTTCCTACTTGCTTAGACCGGGACTTCCAACACCCGGCTCATTTAGCCTTCTCCGTCATCACATCGCAATACCATCAAGTACAGGAATATTAACCTGTCTCCCATCGACTACGCATTTCTGCCTCGCCTTAGGGGCCGACTCACCCTGCGCCGATTAGCGTGGCGCAGGAAACCTTGGACTTTCGGCGTGCAGGTTTTTCACCCGCATTATCGTTACTCATGTCAGCATTCGCACTTCTGATATCTCCAGCACACTTCTCAATGCACCTTCACAGACTTACAGAACGCTCCTCTACCACTCAATCATGACCGTAGTCATAATCGAATCCGTAGCTTCGGTGGATAGTTTTAGCCCCGTTACATCTTCCGCGCAAGCCGACTCGACCAGTGAGCTATTACGCTTTCTTTAAAGGATGGCTGCTTCTAAGCCAACCTCCTGGCTGTCTCGGACTTCTCACATCGTTTCCCACTTAACTATCACTTAGGGACCTTAGCTGGCGGTCTGGGTTGTATCCCTCTTCACGACGGACGTTATCACCCGCCGTGTGTCTCCCGTGGTGCACTTCTCGGTATTCGAAGTTTGCATCGGTTTGGCAAGCCTATCAAGACCCCCTAGCCGGCACAGTGCTCTACCCCCAAGAGTGATTCCACGAGGCGCTACCTCAATAGCTTTCGAGGAGAACCAGCTATCTCCAAGCTTGATTAGCCTTTCACTCCTATCCACAGCTCATCCCCTACCTTTTCAACGGGAGTGGGTTCGGACCTCCAGTGAGTGTTACCTCACCTTCATCCTGGCCATGGATAGATCGCTTGGTTTCGGGTCTACTCTCATCGACTTCTCGCCCTATTCAGACTCGGTTTCCCTTCGCCTACCTTATTCAGTTAAGCTCGCCAATAAAAGTAACTCGCTGACCCATTATACAAAAGGTACGCAGTCACTCGGGACGAATCCCAAGCTCCTACTGCTTGTACGCACACGGTTTCAGGTTCTATTTCACTCCCCTCTCCGGGGTTCTTTTCGCCTTTCCCTCATGGTACTGGTTCACTATCGGTCAGTAGAGAGTATTTAGCCTTGGAGGATGGTCCCCCCATATTCAATCAGGATTTCACGTGTCCCGATCTACTCTTCGTTACCACCATTAATATGCCTTTCAAATACGGGGCTATCACCCTCTTCGGCTGGCCTTTCCAAGCCATTCTCTTAAACATATTAACTTACGATAACTGGGCTCTTTCCCTTTCGCTCGCCACTACTCAGGAAATCTCGGTTGATTTCTTTTCCTCCGGGTACTTAGATGTTTCAGTTCCCCGGGTTCGCTTCCCAAGCCTATGAATTCAGCTTGGGATAACCCTTGCGGGCTAGGTTTCCCCATTCAGATATCTCCGGATCAATGTCTGTTGCCGACTCCCCGAAGCTTTTCGCAGGCTGCCACGTCTTTCTTCGCCTTCTACTGCCAAGGCATTCACCCTGTGCGCTTAATTACTTGATCATATAACCCCAAGTCGTCTCTTCTGAAGATCTCTCTTCATATCACCCAACTAGCGTTACGTCTTACCATCTTCTACTTTGAGTTCGTAAAAGACTCTTTTACATAAGTAACACCCAATTCGCTCTTAATCACTTTTCAATACAGAGTACTTCAGTATTTCTTTATCTTCTTAGGCAAGGGTCCTTTTACAAACCCTCACCCCTACCCCTCTCCCACAAGTGGGAGAGGGGAGCATAAGCTTAAAAATACTTCCGCATTCTTTACTTACTTTTGCTCTTCTCAAATTGTTAAAGATCTAAGTAACATCTCTCAAAGATACTACCCACTTAAACCTCAAAAGACATTTACCAGTCTCTCAAAATCCTAAGTGCTTAATACCCTTTGGTGGAGCCAGTCGGGATCGAACCGACGACCCTCTGCTTGCAAAGCAGATGCTCTCCCAGCTGAGCTATGGCCCCTTCATCTGGTGGGCCTGGATAGACTTGAACTATCGACCCCACGCTTATCAAGCGTGTGCTCTAACCAACTGAGCTACAGGCCCGTGTAGCTTCCCTCTATCTCGCTCTTTTTTTCTTTTTTCTAGATGAGAGTCCTTTTCAAAACCCTCACCCCTAACCCCTCTCCCATAAATGGGAGAGGGGAAAAAAGAAATACGTTACTTTAGCATTTCACCAAGCAATCAATGTGAGCACCTACATCTCTATATCATCTTTCTACATTTTAAGGAGGTGATCCAGCCACAGGTTCCCCTACGGCTACCTTGTTACGACTTCACCCCAGTCATGAATCATACCGTGGTAAGCGAACCCCTTGCGGTTATTCTACCTACTTCTGGTACAACCCACTCCCATGGTGTGACGGGCGGTGTGTACAAGGCCCGGGAACGTATTCACCGCGACATTCTGATTCGCGATTACTAGCGATTCCGACTTCATGGAGTCGAGTTGCAGACTCCAATCCGGACTACGAGACGCTTTGTGGGATCGGCTCCCTCTCGCGAGTTGGCTTCCCTCTGTACGCCCCATTGTAGCACGTGTGTAGCCCTACCCATAAAGGCCATGATGACTTGACGTCGTCCCCGCCTTCCTCCGGTTCATCACCAGCAGTCTCTTTAGAGTCCCCACCATTACGTGATGGCAACTAAAGATAAGGGTTGCGCTCGTTACGGGACTTAACCCAACATCTCACAACACGAGCTGACGACAGCCATGCAGCACCTGTCTCTAGGTTCCTTTCGGCACTTCCGCATCTCTGCAGAATTCCTAGGATGTCAA
>JABDEN010000008.1 GCA_013287025.1 Gammaproteobacteria bacterium
TCCTCCTACTATTTCGTCACTACATTTAATTGATTATGATTATTCTCAAAATTTAAAAGAAATAGAATCAATGAAAACTTTTTCTTATTTACCTAAAACGGTAAATTCGTTAGGATTTATGAAATTACATTCAGCGAAACAAATGACTGATACCGATATCGTCGCGCTTGTAAATTCCTTTCCATATCAGGTATCACAAATAATGTCTGAGTATAACCAATCCACAATTGAAGCGTTGCTTCATGAAGCAAGAAGGCGAACGTTTGATTGCATTTTGCAGCATACTAACCTTCATAAGGATGAGGCGGGACTTGTATTAAGTTATGCTGGAAATAAAGAAAATTTTTGGCAATCGAGATGGTATGAAAAATCTGAAGAAGAGTCGAGTGTTGCGTTAAATAAGTTTCTTTTAAGGTAAAAATGTAAGCGGAAACGTCATCAACTATGTCATGCCAGCATGCTTTTAGCTGGCATCCAGTGTGCATGTAGCGAAGCCTTTTGGATGCCAGCTAAAAGCATGCTGGCATGACATAGTTAATGACAAAAGATTATTTCGCGTAACATTTCATGCTATTATTTATCATTAAAAATGGCAAAAAAACGGAGCATTCACTTGATCATCATCGGAATCGATCCCGGCTCGCGCGTGACAGGTTATGGCATCATTCGTGTTCAGGGAAGTCAGAGTTTTTATGTTGATTGTGGCTGTATTCGTACAGCGACGTTACAAGGCGCGGAACGTTTGCAACACATTTTTCATGAATTGCAAAAAATTATTCAAGAACATCAACCGTTAGAAGCCGCCATTGAACAAGTTTTTGTGAATCAAAATCCCAATTCTGCATTAAAACTGGGTCAAGCTCGAGGGGCCGCCATGGCGGCAATCACCATTCCACTGTCTGAATATTCCGCCCGTCAAGTGAAGCAATCGATCGTGGGTTTTGGTGCTGCGAAAAAAGAACAAGTACAACACATGGTCCAGCGATTATTAAATATCACAGATAAATTACAAGCGGATGCCGCAGATGCCTTAGCGATTGCGTTATGTCATGCGCATATGCGATTGTCGCCTTATAAACTTTTGGGGGCACCGAAGAAAAAAAAGAGTAGTTGGAGGAGTTTTCAAGTCAAGTGTGAAAACTAATTAACCCTGTCATGCCAGCTAAAGCATGCTGGCATGACAGGTATTTTGAAAAAATGGTGGCCCCCTTTGTTAAAGAGGGCATTTTAATGGAGAAAACAAATGGACCCTCGCACCATAAACCCTAACGACAGACCTTTGGGTATCACGGATAGCATTAAATTATTAACAGATGTCATTATTCTTTCGAAATATTTTTTGATAAAACCACTGCATGATTCAAACGTACCTTCTAATGCGGCAGATGAATTATGCGGTTTTTTATTAAATTTGGAATCTGATTTAAAAGATCAAAAACAAATCGTAAAAAAAGAAAATTGCGCTAAAAAATTTTTAACGCTTGCGAAAGCGGATTTATTTCCTGAACGAATAACAGAGGAGGATCGTCAGTTTTTGCACTCGGAACATTTTCCAACGTTACAACCAGGTGAGCATGTTGCATTTTTATTAGAACAAAAAAAACTAGAACACTATATTGAAACTTACACGAAAAAAAAATATCAATCTGAATTAAAAGAATTATTTCATCGTGCATGTCAATTATGCGTCATTGGTTTTTCTTCTTATAATCTTTTGCAAGATCGAAGGCGGCACGATAAAGAGATGCAGTTAAGTTCGCCTCATGATGCGAAAGATATTTTATCTTCTGAGAAAAATAAAATTTCACGGTTAGTCGCGACACTCGCAAAATCCAAAAAAACCTCGACTAAAGCCGGAGATATTGCATCAACGCAAATTGAAATCGTGAGTGATATTGAACATTTACGCGAAAAATTTAATGCAATCGAAGTAGAATTATTGAAGAAAAAAAATCATGAATTAACGATGCAATCAGAAATTTTTTTACAATATATTAAACGTAAAACTGACGCGATTGATGAAAGAAAAGAAGCGAAAGTGATTGAAAATTTGTTAACTGAAACAAAACTACTTGATCATCGTCTTAATACTGCAGAAAAAAGATTGCAAGCCGTGCATAATATTCATCGACAAGAATTAAAAAAACAAGAGGCTTTTTATGAGAAAAAAATCCACGATGAAAAACTTATCACAACACCTCGGCAAATAACTTATTCAAGAGAGCACCTTATTTTTCCTGCCATATTTTTTGCAGCAGGAATTCTCTTAACAGTGTCGGGCGTCGGCAGTTTTCTGGGACTTGCGATATTAACGGCTGGATTTGCTGCTATGTTTTTGACGCTAGGGGTTGGAACGACTGCCAGTGCTGCTATATTTGGACACTGGTTATACCAACAATGTCAAACGCCCGCGCAGGATTTAACACCATTATTAAAAATGTCAGTGTTTAAAAAGGAAGCGTCTCAAAAATTAGACCTAGAAAAAGGGGCGGGATTATCGTTGTCAGGGAAATCATAGGTAAGATACAATATGCATTGAACAACGATTCTTAAACACCCGTCGTCCCGCGACTTGTTCGCGGGATCCAGAGGAAACCTGTAAGTCGTCCTGGATCCCGCGAACAAGTCGCGGGACGACGGGTTTTCTGGCATGACAAATAATAATATCAAGGACCCCCATGATCGGTCAAATTCGCGGAATTATTCTTCTAAAACAACCACCACAATTATTATTAGATGTGCAGGGTATCGGATATGAAATTGATGCGCCAATGAGCACCTTTTATCGATTGCCCGATATTGGTGAGGAAGTCGTTCTGCATACGCATTTTGTGGTGCGTGAAGATGCGCATCATTTGTATGGTTTTTTTGATCAAAATGAGCGCGCGTTATTTCGTACCTTATTAAAAGTGAATGGCGTCGGCCCTCGTTTGGGATTAACGATTTTATCGAGTATTCAACCTGAAGAATTTGTGCGCACGATTTTACATCAAGATGTCGATAGTTTAACGCGAATACCTGGTATCGGCAAAAAAACTGCAGAAAGATTAATCATTGAGATGAAAGATAAACTCAATAATTTGCAAAACAATGCGGAAGAATTAAAACCAATTTCATCAAGTGGGGCACGTCATGGCATTATTCAGGATGCAATTTCTGCCTTAATCGCGTTAGGATTTAAACAATCCGATGCGACACGAGTGGTTAACAAAATCGATGACGGCGCATTGAATAGCGAAGATATCATTCGTCGTTCGTTACGGGAAATGGTGGTATGAAAGAAATAGAACGAGTCGTTTCAGGTACATTACAAAATGAAAATGAAGCCCTAGATCGTGCTATTCGTCCAAAAAAGTTAAATGATTATATTGGTCAAAAAGCCGTGCGAGAGCAAATGCAGATTTTCATTCAGGCGGCAATGAATCGCAAAGATGCTTTAGATCACGTTTTATTGTTTGGCCCGCCGGGTTTGGGCAAAACGACACTCGCCAATATTATTGCGAATGAATTGAATGTCCAGATTCGTCAAACTTCTGGGCCGGTTTTAGAGCGTCCTGGCGATGTGGCAGCACTGCTCACCAATTTACAAGCAAATGAAGTATTATTTATCGATGAAATTCATCGTTTAAGTCCTGTGGTTGAAGAAGTGCTATATCCTGCGATGGAAGATTATCAACTGGATATTATGATTGGTGAAGGGCCTGCGGCGCGTTCCATCAAGCTAAATCTTCCTCCTTTTACGTTAATCGGTGCGACGACACGTGCTGGTTTGTTAACTTCTCCATTACGCGATCGTTTTGGTATCGTGCAGCGTCTAGAATTTTATAATGTCGATGAATTAACGGAAATCGTGCATCGTTCTGCACATATTTTGCAAATTCCGATTGATAATCAAGGGGCTGCAGAAATTGCGAAACGTTCGCGCGGCACGCCACGCATCGTCAATCGTTTATTGCGCCGCGTGCGTGATTATGCTGAAGTCAAATCGAATGGCAAAATTGTGCGTGAAATTGTTAAGCTCGCGTTAGATTTATTAGACGTGGACGATCAAGGTTTTGACATGATGGATCGAAAATTATTGCATGCATTGATTGAAAAATTTGATGGCGGCCCTGTCGGCATTGATAATTTAGCAGCATCTATCAGCGAAGAACGCGGCACGATAGAAGATGTGATTGAACCTTTCCTCATTCAGCAGGGATTTATCATGCGCACGCCGCGCGGGCGTATTGCAACAAAGCATGCTTATGCGCATTTTGGGTTAAAAATGCCGGAGAAAAGTTGTGTTTAGGGAACCCGCGGACGGAAAGTCTGCTCCGGCACATTCTGATTCATCTGGGGTAATAGTAGTAAAGCCATCGCACCGAGTGTCATACAAGCTTGCTTTAAAAATTCAAACAAAAGCATAAAAAATGAAGGAGTAATAAAAGGGGAATGCATTTTTTCCGCTTTTTTAGGTTGGAAAAATTGAGGAGTTGGTGCGGTAGTCGGTTGTCTTAATGGAATTTGATAATAATAATCTCTAAATAATTCTCTTCTCATTTTTAAGGTTTCAATAATGCTTTGTTTTTTTAATGCCGGAAGAAATTTATCATCACAGCTTTTGTTGACGGTATTTGCAATTTGTTCATCCGTTAACTGAATAACTTTTTTTATTCCTGCCAATTTTTGTTCGGGTTGAATATTTTGATAAGCTTCACGGAGATTAGATGATGAGCCTCTCTGCATGTCATCTAAAATGCATTTATTGGTGAAAAAAGTATTCATTTTTTTTTGTTGGAAAGGGTTCGTCTCGCCCGGAAACTTTTTCTCATCCAACATGACACTACCTGGATCAATTTTAATGGTTTCGTAACAATCCTCTTTTTCCACAAATAAAACGTTACTAATTGAAAAGCCTATTGCGTCGTAATCAAAAATAAATTCAAAAATAGGCAGATTTTCAAAAAGACCTTTAATCGGTTTTCCATTTATTTTTTGCTCAGCCAATACTTTGGTACGCGCTTCTTTTTGCTTTGGATGCGATTCCGTTTCAATTCCTAATATTTGATCTAAAGTTTTAGCATTTTCTATTTTTTGCGATGCAATTCCTAAAGTATCCTGACAATTTTCTTGAATAATTTCGTCTATATCTGGAGAAAGATATTTATACTTAGGGTTCGTATTGTTTATTTCAATACCAGTATAAAAAGCCATTTCACTTCTTTGTCCCATGCTTAGTGTATATGGACGATCGTATTTTTGTTCTAATAATGGGAATTGAACGAGCGTGGTTTTGGGGACATTGACTCCGCATAATTTTAATAAATCAAAGGCAATTTTTTCTGATGCGACTTCTTCATTGGTTAATCTTCTTCGGGCATAATTCGAACAATCTGTAAAAATACCTTTTTCCTCATTATAGGATGTTCTTGTTCCGTAAATAATGACTTTTTTATTTTTGATAACATAGGTGTCTTGCGACTTTTTTTCTCGATAAATTTCTGCAGTTCGAGTTAATCCTAATGTTTCATTAAGACTTTCAAAATCCTGGAGTGGTCGAATTTTTCTTGAATCAGTCATTTTAATAGCTTACCTTCATCAAATAGAGCATAATTGTGCCACAGCATGGTGAGTTGCGTCAAATATATTCATATTAATGATACCTGCAACGATCCATGACACACGTTTTCCTCTGACGTATAATAAAAAAATTATCCTGGAGATTTGACCCGTGAATATTGATTCTTCTTTTTTAACTTATTTCATGAATGCTGGTCTTGTCGTGAAAATTGTCATGCTCGTTTTAGTCGGTGCATCCATTATTTCATGGACATATATTTTACAGCGCGGCTTTTATTTAAGGTCTATGCGGAACGCTATAGAATCCTTTGAAAATCTTTTTTGGGCCGGCGGTGATTTGGGAGAACTATATTCGCATTCCTTGCGAAATAAAGCCAATATGCAGGGTATAGAAGCGATTTTTCAAGCAGGCTTTAAAGAATTTTTGCGTTTACATAAACAAGCCTGTACGTCGGCGGACGATTTACTAAACAGTGCAAAACGTGCCATGCGGGTTGCTGCAATGCGTGAGCAAGATAAAATGGAATTACATTTGCCGATGATTGCGACGGTGGGTTCCATTAGCCCGTATGTCGGACTGTTTGGTACGGTATGGGGGATCATGATTTCATTCCGCGCGCTTGCGAGTGTACAACAAGCAACGATTTCAATGGTTGCACCCGGGATTGCCGAAGCGTTGATTGCGACCGCCATGGGCTTGTTTGCCGCCATTCCCGCCGTCGTCGCTTATAATCGTTTTGCGACGGATATTGGTCGTTTACTCAATCGATTTGATTCTTTTCAAGATGAATTTTCCAATGTGTTGTTCCGTCAAGCACAACAAAACCTAACGCAACAAACACCCGAATTAGCGAGGGCATAATATGGCTTTTTTTCATCAACAAGGTTCAAGAAGGCCAGTCGCTGAAATCAACGTCGTACCTTTTATCGATGTGATGTTGGTACTGCTCGTGATTTTTATGATCACGACACCACTATTGACGCAAGGCGTGAAAGTCGAGTTACCGAAAACGGAATCGAAAGCGCTTCCGCCAAATCAAAAAGAACCGCTGATTGTGTCAGTCGATGCGGAAGGAAAATTTTATTTAAACATTGCTGAAAAACCCCACCAACCGATCACCCCGCGTGTGTTAAGTCAATTAGTGACAAAACATTTAAGTGCAGAGGAAAAAAGACCTGTACTCGTGCGTGGTGATAAAAACTCAAATTATGGAAAAATTGTCGAAGCCATGGTCCTCCTGCAACAAGCGGGGGCAAAGAGCGTTGGGTTAATTACCGAAGCGCCAAAAGAGCAGATACAACAATCATGACGACAAAAACGCAAGGCAATAATGATGCATTTTTTTATTATTCATTGCTGTTGCATATCCTTTTATTAATGGGTTTTATTATTAGTTTTGATTTCAGAGAACCGATGCCGGTTCTCAAAAATTCTGATGAAATTATTGAAGCACGCGTATTCGAAGAACCAAAAAAACCATCGAAAATTATTCAAGATCCTGTCAAAAAAGCGGCGCCTCTTCCAAAAGTGACGCAGAAGGAAGTGGCGCCTAAAGATCCCCCTAAAGTCATCCAACCGATTGTAAAAAAAGAAGCGATTGTCATTCCAGATCAAAAAATCAAGAAACAAAAAGAAGATTTGATTCAAAAACAATTATTAGCTGATTTACAAAAACAAAAAGTAGCGGATAAGAAAAAACAAAAACAGAAAGCATTTGAAGATGCCATACAAAAAGAAATGCAAGCGATGAATGAAAAAAATCTGTTAGACGCGATGCAAAAAGAACAAAAACAAATTGCTGATGCGCGCGCCGCAAAAATGCAAGGCGTCGTTGATAAATATAAAGCATTAATCTTGCAATCCATCAGTCAAAATTGGTTAATCCCTGGTGGTGTTAATAAAAAATTATCGGCGGAACTCATGATTCGTCTCGCACCAGGCGGTCTCGTATTAAATGTTCAGTTAACCAGAAGTAGTGGTGATACTGCGTTAGATCGTTCAGCGGTGGCTGCAGTATATAAAGCATCTCCGCTTCCCGTGCCAACTGATTCTTCTGAATTTGAAGCATTTCGACAATTTGTTTTAAAGGTAAAACCGGAAAGTATATTAGCGTTGTCCTCTTAATAAGGAGATAAAAAGTGACAATATTGCTTGGCATTTCTGCGGCACTTATTTTTGTATTAGGTTATTTTTTATATGCGGAAAAAAAGGAATTGGCCAGAATTAAAGTAGTTTTGGATCATGAAAGTCATGAAAAAAATAAAAAAATAGAAGAATTAACAGAGTTAAAAAAAAACATTGCAGTTGATGCGACTAAAGATCATTTGACTGGTTTGCCAAGTCGCAAAGTATTTGATGATCGGTTCACACAATTATTGCATCAAAGTCAGCGTTTTAATTTATTATTTGCGATATTATTTATTGATATCGATAAATTTCGCATGCTGAATGCAGCACTGGGATTTATCGCTTGCAATCAAATATTAAAAGAAGTCGCAACTCGTCTCAATGCGAATATCCGAAAATTAGATACCGTTTGTCGATTTAGTAATGATGAATTTGTGGTATTGATTTCGCTTGCTAAACCAGAAATGACGGCTTATGTCGCAGATCGATTAAAAAATACTTTGGCAGAACCTTTTTATATTAATCATAAAGAAATTTATTTAACGGCATCATTCGGAATCGCGGTTTTCCCAACGGATGGAGATAATGAAAATACTTTATTAATTCATGCGGAACAAGCTTTACAGCAAGCAAAATTAGAAGGGTCTAATCATATTCAATTTTATCGTAAAGAAGCGTATGAAAAAAATCTTCGGGAAATGACACTGATTTCTAATTTACATAGCGCTGCTATTTATAATAACTTTGAAATTTATTATCAGTTACAGATGAATGTAGAAACTAATAAAATTTATTCAGTGGAAGCGCTACTTTATTGGAAACATCCAGAATTTGGTTTAATGGAATTTAATGATTTCATGCAATTTGCAGAAAGTAGTGGAAATATTATTATGATTGGCGAATGGTTTATTCGACATGCATGTGAAGAATTTAAGAAATGCAAAGCTATATTCGAGACCGCGACATTAACTCTCACGATATCGCGGAGACAATTGGAAAACCCGCATTTTACTTATAAATTGTCTCAAGTATTACAAGAAATGCAAATTGAACCACAATATATAGTGTTGGAAATTTCAGAAAAATCGATATTTCGCCAAAGAAATATTATTGATAAAACCTTGGCAATGTTAAAAAATTTGGGAGTTAATATTGGTATTAGTCAATTTGGAATTGGAAATATTTCATGGTGGGAGTTTAAAACGTTTTCTATTCATAGTTTAAAAATTTCACCCATCATCATAAAAAATATGCTTACTAATAATGAAAATACGGCAATGATGGAGGTGATGTTGGCGCTGGCGAAAACGTTAGAAGTGAATGTCATTGCCGATGGAGTCACGCACGAAACTGAGGTAAATATCTTAAAAAAAATGGGTTGCGGCATCATGCAGGGGGACTTCATTCAAAAGCCATTACTTTTATCTGAGTTTATTCAATCATTTGAAAGAAAAGTGCTTGAAAATACTTAAATTTTCACTATACTTCCAGATGAAGCAGGTATTGAATCAAATCCCAACAAACTGCTAGAGGAAGTCAGCGCGTCGGTATGGTGTGCAAGCCCTCCGAGATGAGGGAAGCCTAAAATATCACCAAGACCTCCACTTTTACACTCTGGCATTTGGTCTTACCTGCTTTTTTCGTTGTTTGTACCTCTTTTTACTTCGTTTTATGTCAAAAATATGTTACAAATCAACCTAAATGACTTTAACGAGGTCTCTGATGCTCAAAAGATTTACAACTGCAGAACCAGCTGAAACCCGCGACTCTTTGTTATTAAAACAACAATCGTTTCTTCAGTATATGGCAGATCAAACGACTGAATTACAAGAAAAGATGGAAGAAAAATTTCCACCAAGTTTAAAAATTGCGCTCCAATCTATTTTTTCTCGTGTAGAAACAGCGCATAAGAAAATTGCGACACTCAAACTTGATGATGCACCGCTTGTACAGGATCTCGATATATATCGATTGGGATTTATTAAGAATTATTTTCGTCCGATTATTACAAGATTTAATGTTAATTTTCAATTTGTGCAAGGCGAAGAATATCGTCAAAAGGCATTAAAAAAAATCGAATCCATTTTCGAAGAAAAGGATTGGGAGACGATTAAAAATCAACTTTCCAAAGCTAATTTGGAAATGGAAACAACTTTTTCAGAGATTCTATCCGAACAAAAAAAAATTAAGGAAGATATACTCTCCGCTGAAAAAACTTATAATACCGACAAACACAAACTAGAAATATTAATCACACTTGAAGATAAAGATCTTGGCTTTAAAGCTGAGTTGAATAAATTCATTTCGCAAAAAATATTAATTTTTAAAAAAGCAGAATACGAACAAATTGTAGAGGAAGAATATTCTGGTTTTGAAGGAAGCTTAAAATTATTGCATCTTAGAAGAATGTATACAAAAGAATTAGGTGATAAAACATTAGAAGAATCGGAAGAATTTCTTAAAAATAAAAATAAAGAAATGCAAAAAGAAATTGAACAACTTAAAAAAACTTATCCAGATTTCTCCATTACATTGCCTACTGAAAGCGAAGTTATTGCAAAATTAAAATCGATTAGAGAGACGGTAGAATCAGTTAATCAACCACAAGATAAAAAATCTGATGATGTAAGCAGTGATACAACCAAACTTATTAATCTACCAGCGGATAAAAAAGCTTCTGCATCAAATGAATCCGTTGTTATTCCGAGAAAAATTCGTAAACGAAAAAATATTTCTGGAAGGGTATCAGAGGTAGATGAAGTATCTGATGTTGAAAAACCAAAACAGTCTCTCGTCGAATATTATGAACACAAGGTAAGTGAAGAATATCAAAAATCTGAAAAAACACCCAAAATTGAAACATTAAAACATGAAATTGCCCAATTTTATGAATCAGAAGTAGATCTTAAATATAATGAATTGATAGATATCGTTAAAGGAAGTTCTGATTTTCCTAATTTAGAAGTCTTTATTAAAGATCGCATGTTTGATGCGATGCGAGAAAAACATAATAAAATTGTGAAAGAGAGAGATGAAATTGAAGCTGAATTTTCAGGCCCCGTCATCAAAGTCTCACCCTCTTCCAAAAAATCTATTATCAGCTTAGTGATTCCTAAATCCCTCAAAAATTTTCCTGATTTTGAAAAAATTAAGAATAAATTTTTTGGCCCATTTTATTTAGGAAATGCATTATGGTTCAAAAATGAAATTGTTAAATTTAAAAATATTGATAAATATAAAGAAGATCTTGGACAAATATTGCGTGATGAAAAAATTTCATGGGAAGAAAAAAATGCGAGTCTTCAGGAAAAACATAAAAAAATTAATGAAGCGTTAGGCATAAAAATTACTGAATTTGACAAAGAATATAAATTATTTAAAAAAAATCTTACAGAGGATTATAAAAAGTATAATTTTCAGAATGATAAAGATCTTGCAGCAATTGAAGAAAAACATAATTTTAAGCTGGATTTAACAAAAGATATCATTGAGTTATCCGACTTAACGCAAGTGAAAAAAGATTTAAGTGATTTCGTCAACGATGAAATTGTTAGCTATAAAAATAAAGAATATCAACAAAAATTTGACGCGTGTTTGGAAGAGTTCACCTCTAAATATACTGAGCTTACACAAGTAGAAAAATCTTCTATTGATGAAATGTGTCAGACGGAACAGGATTTGTCACAAAAAAAAGCGCTTTATACCAATTTTCAGGATAAATTATCAAGCGTAGAGAAAGCCATTAGCGTTGAAATTCAGGCTTTACAGAAAGCTTATCCAGGGTTGGTGCTCACTATTCCAGAAAAACCCACGATAGACTTCGAAGCGAAAGAACGAGAATGGATAACCTTTTTAAATAAAAATTGGTTTAACGCTATTGATAAGAGAGTGAGTTCGTTCGAAAATTTGACGTTAGATGCGAGTGTTGAAGCAGAAATTAAAGCAGTGGAAGATATGCCATTGCTTCCGGTTCCAGAAGAGTCTAAAACAAAGGATCCTGAAGTAAAAGTCGAATCAGAGACTAAAGAATCGAAACCTAAGGATTCTGTTGCTGATTTGAAGGTTTTTAAAAAGAAAAATTATTCTGAATTTGATACATTACCCAGTGAATTGAAAGATAATTTTCATAAAAAGAAAGCAGCGGCTTCACAATTAAAATTAAAATATTATCCTAATCGAGATCAAGTTTTCGAAATTATTGCTGCTAATTTTAACGATCTTCAACGTAAATCTGACATTTTAAAAATTCTTGAAGCAGTATTAATACAGCCTAAATACGATACGGTTTGGGAAAAGCTAGAAGCGAGCGAAATTGCTAAAAGAATTGAAAAATTAATTCCTTATCAACATATTGTTCTCGGAGAATTAGCATATGCAGAATATAAGAAAAAAATAAATGAACAAAGAAACAAGGAAAATAAAAAATTTGATGGTGATTTTAAATATACTGAAGAGTTTAGAATAAAGCGATCCCAGCAAGTGTGTGACAATTTTGGGTCCGACGCTAAAACGCGTGAAATTAAGGCCTTTGACGGAGATTCCCTAAGCAAGAAAATCAAAGTTTTTCCAGATTACGCCGATAAACATATTCGCGAGCAACAAGAGCAACAAGAAATAAAAAATGAATGGTTGGAAAGAATCGAAAAAGCATTGAAGAAACCAAAACAAATATTGAAAGATTCGCCTTATCCTCCAATGACTAAAATAGAAAAAGAATTGAAAGATTCGCCTTATCCTCCAATGACTAAAATAGAAAAAGAATTGAAAGAGGAAAATTTACCAGTCCTTGAATCGAAGACAAATGAAGTTCTGAAACCCACGGAACCACCTGCAATCAGTTTATTGACATTAGGAGCAACTTTCTGTGCGGCAGGCGTGGGTGGATTGTTATATTTGATGTACCACTTGTATCAACAATATCACTATCAAAAACAATTAGTAAAATACAATGTTCATCAGGGTTTTGAGCAGTCGTCTTTAGCTCGAATGAATCGGTTATTAAAACAAGAAGCGAATGTAAATAATGAGGCGAGCAAGGATAAGACCTCCCCTCAAACTCAAAAAAATCTGACAGATGATCAAGAGCTTGAATCTGTTCCTCCTGAACCTGAAATAAATAAAATTGTTTTGGGACTAAGTGCAATTTCTATTTTCGGTCCACTCGTATACTTGCTATATCATACTTATGAAAATTGGCAATATAATAAAAAAATGTCAAATTATCTTGATAAGTGCGGAATGTGGAGTAAGTCCACGCCTCCGGCTAATAGTCTTAATGCAGAACAAGAGAGAGCACCGTCACCTCCGCCGCTTTTTCCGAAGTAGAGTTCGTTTAAAAAAAACCGTCGTCCCGCGGCTCGTCCGCGGGATCCAGTGACAACAATTAAGCCACTCTAGATCCCGCGGACGAGCCGCGGGACGACGGGTATTACTTACACTTGCTTTCACCCTACATCGTCTTTACACTCATATTCATTTTTGGAGGTTTTAAGATGACGCACGAACTACCCAAGTTACCTTATGCTTTAGATGCCTTAGCCCCGGTGATTTCTAAAGAAACATTGGAATATCATTATGGCAAACATCATCAAGCTTATGTGACCAATTTAAATAATTTGATTAAAGGCACAGAGTTTGAAAACCTCTCCCTCGAGGAAACTATTAAAAAATCAAGCGGTGGAATTTTTAACAATGCCGCACAAGTGTGGAATCACACTTTTTATTGGCATTGCATGACCCCGAAAAGTAATGGTGAACCATCTGGTCGATTGGCGGATGCTATCATCAAAACTTTCGGTTCTTTTGAAGAGTTCAAGAAAAAATTTAGTCAAACTGCAATCACCACCTTTGGTTCAGGTTGGGGATGGCTTGTGAAAAATGGGGCAGGTGAGCTTGAAATCATCAGTACCAGCAATGCGGGTACTCCGATGACCCAAGATAAAAAAGCATTGTTAACTTGCGATGTGTGGGAGCATGCTTATTACATCGACTATCGCAACATGCGACCGACGTATGTTGAAAAGTTTTGGGAGTTGGTGAATTGGGATTTTGTGGAAAAGAATTTTGAGTGATGAGTTAGTAGGGAGCGAGGGCCAGAAACACCCTCATCCGCCCTAACGGGCACCTTCTCCCGCAAGCGGGAGAAGGGAGGTTTTGAGAATGGGTTAGGGATGAGGGTCTTTACTATTCCACTTAATACCCCGGCGCCATCATCGGCGGCGCAGTTACATGTTTGGGAGAAGTAGTGCCAGATTCTGTGGAGGATTTATTATCCGACACTGTCGCACAAGCAGTAAGCATTAACAATCCAAAAAATAAAAGGACTCCTTTCATCCTATTCTCCTTAAAATTTCGTTAAATGTTTTTGCAAAATATCTACTTCAGATTGCAACTCTTTAATTTTTTCCATCAAATCGATGGCGAGAGCGGCACCTGCTAAATTAACTTCTAAATCTTGTTGTAAACGTAATATTCTTTGAATACGTTGCAATTGATTGGAATTAAAACGCCATGTTTCGACCGAATATCCTTCAGGTTCAATCGCACCAAATTCTATTAATTCATAAATAAAATCAGGACGTTGATGACACACTTCACACAATTCTTCTAACGAAAAATTTTCATCCGATTCGATCGTAATGATCGCATATTCCTTTTGCGATGACATCTATGTTCCTCTTCACGTTAAAGATTGTCTCGGATTAAAAGGCATTTCTTTTGCCATTTTTTCATATAAAGCTTTGTCTGATTCCGTTTTTGCTGGTGGTGTCACGATCTGAAGTAACACATATTCATCCCCAGAGTGGGGTTTTCCGGGCAATCCGCGTCCTTTTAATCGTAATTTTTGTCCCGTTTGTGATCCGGCAGAAATTTTTAGTTCAACCGGTCCTCCCAATGTCGGGGCAGTAATCTTACTCCCGAGTGCCGCTTCCCAAGGCGCTAACGGTAATGTGAGATAAACATCACGTCCTTGCAAAGTAAAATAAGGATGCGTTTGCACGTCAATTTCAAGATATAAATCCCCAGGCGGGCCATTGCCTGTACCAGGCAACCCTTGTTTCGCTAATCGCATTTGTTGACCTGAAACCGTACCGGCAGGAATAGTAATTTTAAGCGTACGTAATTTATGATGCACCTGACCTCTCGCATCCACTTCAGGCATTTCAAGTTGAATGGTTTTATTGCCACCACGAAAGGCTTCTTCCAAGCTAATCGTAATTTTTGCATGTTGGTCGCGACCACGACGATCAAAAGACTGCGCGCCACCGCGAAATCCGCCATGTCCTGCGTGCGGGCCTCGGCCTCCGCCACCAAAAATAGACTCAAAGAAATCGCTAAAACCACTGAGATTTTCGTCCCCAAAGCCTTGAAAACCTGAAGATCTTTGCCAATGGGCGCCTGCTCCTTGTTGACCTCCTTGCCAATTGCTTCCGACTTCGTCGTAGGTTGCTCGTTTTTCGGGATCTTTTAAAACTTCATAGGCTTCTTGCACGGCTTTAAATTTTTCTTCCGCATTCGCTTCTTTGCTGACATCAGGATGATACTTCCGAGCGAGCTTGCGATAGGATTGCTTGATTTGTTCAGGTGTTGCCGTGCGTTCAACGCCTAAGGTTTTATAATAATCTTTATATTCCATAGTTACTCAGCTTCAGGTAAACGGACTGTTAAAACATCGCATTTTGCCCCATGTAAAATGGCATTGGCGGTGGATCCTAATAACAACGATAATCCATGTCGTCCATGACTTCCGCAAATGATTAAATCTGCGCCGATTTGTGCCGCAACCGCTTGAATTTTGGATTTAGTGGGACCAATTTCGACATATTGATTTTTGGTATCGACCGATAATGTTTCGCCAAGTTTAGCGAGGGCAGTGCGTGACTCTTCAATTAATTGTCCCTCAATATCTTCAATACCGAGATAGGCGTAACTATAGCCTGGCATGGGTTCGACGACGTGAATGATGCTCAATTTTGCCTTCGTATAATCACACATTCCGCGAACTTTGCTAACAATGTAATCGGACTCATCCGATAAGTCTGTTGCGAATAAAATATGTTTATACATAATCTATATCCTTTTATACTCATGCAGTTGCGGTTGACTTTTTGAAAACCAAATGTGAATGATCCTCGGTCACATCGATCATATCGCCTGGCGCAAATTTTCCGGAGAGAATGTCTTGAGCCAAGGGGTTTTCAATATACTGTTGAATGGCGCGTTTTAAAGGTCTAGCACCATAAACAGGATCATAACCGGTTGCACTCAAATAATCCAATGCTTCGTTTGAAACGTTTAAGCCAAATTCTCTTTCTTGCAAACGCGCGCGAATGCGTTGAATTTGAATGCGTGCGATGGATTTAATTTGTTCTTCATCCAATGGGTGAAATACGACAGTTCCATCAATACGATTGAGAAATTCTGGGCGGAAATGTTGACCCAATACATTCAATACCGCATCTTTCATTTTAAAATAATCACCCGTTTTGGAAATTTGTTGAATAAGATCAGACCCGATATTGGATGTCATCACAATCACCGTATTGCGGAAATCTACCGTACGTCCGTGACTATCGGTTAAACGTCCATCATCTAATACTTGTAATAAAATATTAAAAACGTCCGGATGCGCCTTTTCGATTTCATCTAATAAAATAACGCAATAAGGTTTTCGACGGACGAGTTCTGTTAAATAACCACCTTCTTCATACCCGACATAACCAGGGGGCGCGCCGACGAGTCGTGCAACGGCATGTTTTTCCATAAATTCTGACATATCAACGCGAATTAATGCTTCTTCTGTATCAAATAAAAATTGCGCGAGCGCTTTACACAATTCGGTTTTACCCACCCCGGTTGGACCTAAAAATAAAAAAGATCCAATGGGTCGGTTGGGGTCTGATAATCCTGCACGTGAACGGCGAATGGCGTTACAAACGGCACTCACAGCTTGGCTTTGGCCAATAATGCGTTGATGCAAGGCATCTTCCATGTGTAATAATTTGTCTTTTTCACTTTCCAACATTTTTGATACTGGAATGTGCGTCCATTTGGAAACGACTTCGGCGATTTCTTCTGCGGTAACTTTATTTCTCAATAATGTCGTTTCTTGTTTTTCACTTTTATCTGCTTCGGCAAGCTTTTTTTCTAATTCAGGAATTTGGCCATATTGTAATTCTGCCATTCGTCCTAAATTTCCTGCACGTCGCGCTGTTTCAAATTCTAAACGTGCGCGCTCCAATTCGGTTTTAATATTTTGAGACCCTTGTAAGTTTGCCTTTTCTCGATTCCAAATTTCTTCTAATTTTCCTAATTCAGATTCTAATTTTTGTAACTCGGTATCTATTTGGGTTAAACGTTTTTTGGATCCTTCATCACTCTCTTTTTTTAATGCTTCACGTTCGATTTTCAATTGAATAATTCTGCGATCTAAACGGTCTAATTCTTCAGGCTTAGAATCGATTTCCATACGAATATGGCTTGCCGCTTCATCAATTAAGTCGATGGCTTTATCAGGTAATTGTCGATCCGTAATATATCGATGTGATAATGTCGCGGCAGCGACCAATGCGGAATCGGTAATTTCAACACCATGATGTAGTTCGTAACGTTCTTTTAATCCACGCAGAATGGCGATGGTGTCTTCTACGGTCGGTTCTTCCACGATAATACGTTGAAAGCGTCGTTCGAGAGCCGCATCTTTTTCGATATATTTGCGATATTCATCGAGTGTCGTTGCACCAACGCAATGTAATTCACCACGGGCGAGGGCGGGCTTTAACATATTGCCGGCATCCATGGCGCCTTCTGCTTTGCCTGCGCCTACCAAATTATGAATTTCATCGATAAAAAGGATGATATTGCCTTCTTGTTTGGCGAGATCGGTTAATACGGCTTTTAATCGTTCCTCGAATTCACCACGAAACTTAGCACCGGCAATTAACGCCGCCAAATCAAGCGATAATAATCTTTTGTCACGTAGTCCTTCAGGCACTTCGCCGTTCACGATACGTTGTGCGAGACCTTCGACGATCGCGGTTTTACCAACACCTGGTTCACCAATGAGGACGGGGTTATTTTTCGTGCGTCTTAGTAATACCTGGATGGTGCGTCGGATTTCTTGATCGCGGCCAATGACGGGGTCCAATTTGCCTTGTTCTGCACGTTCGGTTAAATCGATGGTATATTTTTCTAAAGCACGGCGCTGATCTTCTGCGTTCGGATCTTCCACTTTTTGCCCCCCACGTTCTTCTTCAATCGCTTTGGTGATATTTTCTTTGGTGGCACCTGCTTTTTTTAAAATGTCGGACAATGTGCCAGATTCATCGATGGCAGCGAGTAAAAATAATTCGCTGGAAATATATTGGTCTTTTCGTTTTTGGGCTAATTTATCCGTTAAATTCAATAACTTATTTAAATCGTTCGAGATATGCATCTCCCCGCCGGTGCCTTCTACTTGGGGTAGTTTATTGATGGCACTATCAAGACCGGTGCGTAATTCTGGAATATTCACATGTGCATTCGTTAAAACGGCACGGATACTACCGCCTTCCTGGTCTAATAATGCTTTCATCACATGAATGGGTTCAATAAATGCGTGGTCTCTTCCCAGGGCTAATGATTGTGCGTCAGCTAAAGCTGCTTGAAATTTGCTCGTTAACTTATCCATGCGCATAGTAATTACCTTAATGAATAGACTTGAATATTACATAAGGTCAGAGAATTATATTTCAAGGATAACATGAAAATAATAAGTTTAAGGTGGGGTCAGTCTAGTATATTATTTGCGCAATTAATCGAACATAAAAGTATATTATTTAATCAAAAAATATGATACTATTTGCGCACTTTAAAATATATTGAATAAAGATAAAGCAGGTATTTTTATGTTAGAAAGAATTTTAAGCGATTTATCGAATAAAAGCCAACGGATTTCAAACTTGATTTTACTTTTATCTAAACATAATTCCCGCAATAATCCAAATGCGAAATTAGATAAATCTATAAAAAGCTTACTTTTTAAAAGAACATTAGAATTAGTCAAAGATATTGATGAAAGTGGAATCATTGTTAAAGATACGAAAGATGTGGATCAATTAAGGTCAGTATTTGGCAATGAAAAATATAAAAAAATATTAGATATTTTGGTATTTTTAGGTCCGAAGATTAAAATTACTGATGAAGACGTAGAAAAATTTTCTCGTCCTGACTTTCCCCTTATCGCGAAAAAAGATGACCAATATACCCTATATTATTATGTACGTGAAAAAAAAGAATCTATTCAATGTGTTATTGACTTAAATAAGGAGTCCATTGGAAGTCTTTTTTCTAATTACGTACCAGGTACCCTACAAGCTTTAACGTTGAGCGTTCAGGATAGAATAAAATTATTCGAAAACCATTCTTTATTATTAACTCAGCAAGAAAATGGCTATAAATTCAATTCCTTATTATTTTCCCTTGGAATGATTTATATTATCGATAAAAATAAATATACCTTCGAATTACTTGCACCTACTTTGAAAGAGACATATGACGATAAAAACTATGGGGTTAATACATTTTTAAAGACGCCTCCAAGTGAAGTCATTGAAAAGGAGAGCGGCGAAAAAATATTTTATAATGGCATTGCCTCTGGTGCACTTTACGCTGCTCAGCATTTTACATTTCAAAATAGAATGAAAGTTTCTATTAAACACGGTGATACCGATTTAACGTCCCCTTACGATTTATTTCATGGCCAAGATGAAATAAGATATTTTTTAGCTTTAGCTAATAAACAAGCGCTTCGATCACCTACTTTAAAAAGGGTAATTTTAAAAGGTATAGAACGACATAATTCGGCGAGATCTTTTCGACCGATGATGGTGAAAAATTTATTAGATTATCTTCGAAAAAAAGATCCATCCATTGATATAAAAGCAGTGCAGGATCCATGCGGTGGATGGGGTGATCGTTTGGCCGCATTTCTTCTGGATAATGAAATCGATGATATTTCTATTAATGATGCCAATCCTGAAATGGAAGAACCTTATAAAAAAATCGTTGCAGAATATAACAAAAAAGAAAAAAAAGTTGAGTTAACTTTCTATCCTTTCGAGCAATATCCTGAGGATGCATTAATTGCGAAATCGAATAAGATGGATCTTGTTTTCACCTCTCCTCCTTATTTTAATAAAGAAAAATATAACGGAGATCAATCCTCTTATCGGTTATATCCAGAATACTCTTCGTGGAGGGAAAATTTCCTCATCGATACCATTAAAAACTCTTATGTTATGTTGAAACATGGGCATTACATGGTATTCTATGTAGCAAATATCGTTTATGGCGCTTACTATGCTAAAACACATCCCATCGTCAATGATACCGAGATAGAAATGAAACGATATTGTAAGGATGTCACTCGCATTGCTTATGGTAATCTAGAATATCAGGGTAGGAGAAGGAGGGGGACTGTCGAAACGTTTTTAATAGGCAAGGTCAACAAAGAATCTCCTTTTCCATTACCTATAGTTACACGAGTGAATAAGAAAAAAAGAAAGCAACCTTCTTCAGGCACAAAAACAAAGTCTGCTAAAAAACAGAAAGAAGATAAAGATCTTTCCAAAATATCTGAAGGAGATATCGATTTATTTCTAAGTTTTACTAAGCGTGATTTCAATTCTAAAATACCTACATCAATACCTTATGAAAATTTGGATTTATTGTTAAATGTTTCCCAAGG
Source organism: Gammaproteobacteria bacterium (assembly GCA_013287025.1). The sequence goes on from JABDEN010000008.1 coordinate 20,418, forward strand.
TGATTTTAAAACAAGACCATCTACAACACTTAAAGTAATACCTGATGAAGATTTAGATTTATTGATGCATTTTACGCAGAGCGATTTAAAGCCAAGTTCCGAAACTCCTACAGATGAGGATGTTGGTTTATTGATGGGTCTTACTTCTACATCTTCCTCTTCTGTACCAGAATCATTGATTACTACCGCACCAGTAGTGGGTGAAATGCCTATTTCAGATAATTATGGTAGTACAAAAGTTTTTGTTGAAAAAAAACCGGTAGACGATGTTGTGATGTCTGTACAACCGTCAGTAAAACCCTCGACGGAATATCCATTGCTGGATTCTTCGAAAGAAAAGGATGTCGCTAAACTGAAAAAGAAAAAAGACGATTCAGTGCAGAACATGATAGAAGTTGATGGTGTCATTCGCTTTCAATGTACTTTCACTGATTGTAATAAAAGTTATACTAAAAAAACTAACCTTAAACGACATCAAAGAAAACATTATTCTAAACCGGATAAAGCTTGTTCTGACTGTGGAAAATGTTTTTATGAAAATTCGGAACTAAAAAGTCATCAAAAAACACATCTCACTAAAAAGCAGGAGCAAAAGCAAACTCCTGTACCAGAGCCATTTACCAAGAGTGATCCCAAAACAAGTTCCTCCGAAGCACCAAAAGCAATACCAGAGAAAGTTGCGGATTTATCGGTTAGTGTTACCCAGAATGATTGCAAAACAATTTCTACCGAAGCACCAAAAGCAATACCAGCGGATGTTGTGAATTTATCGCTTGAAATCTCTCAAGAAGATTTAGCCTTGCTATCTGATTTTATTCAATACTTTCCCGGAACACAAAATCCATTTTCTTCTATATCACTTCAATTGGATGATGTAAAAACGGTTGCAGGATTTCAAAACATGCAATCTCAGCTTTTGATACAAAATATTCTACAAGATTCTATCTCGCCCCCATCTCAATCGATGATGATTCCGCCTGTTGTACCAAAACCATTGATTACTACTGCGCCGGTAATGGGCGATATGCCTATTCCAAATAATTATGGTCGTAAGGAATATCCAATGCTGAATTTGTTGGAACAAAAAGATTTAGATACACCGAAAATGAAAGAAAAAATTGATCCATTGAAGAAAAAAAATGAGGTAAAAATTGACGGTGTCATTCGTTATCAATGTAATTTTTCGGGTTGTGATAGACATTTTGGTAAAACCTTTACCCGTAATCGCCATCAAAAAGAGCATAACTCTAAGCCGGAGAAAGCATGTACTCACTGTGGAAAGTGTTTTCATGAAAATTCGGCTTTAAAGAGACATCAATCAGTACATAAAAACACAGAGGAGGGGCAAAAGGAATATCAAAAGGAAAAGGAAAAATATAAAAAGCAAAAGGAAAAGGAAAAGGAAAAGCTTCCGTTGTCACCGGTATCATCGACATACGCCACACTTGCCACATTGCAGTCATCCACGGGTGCATTAGCAGAATCTGTAGCACAGGACAGCAGGCTTCCAGAGAATGTTGCAAGACCCATGTCGCCAGTATCAATAGTGAAAGCGACCGAATTGGATCCCTTCTTTGGAGAAGAAGATATATTAACAACCACCAGGCCAGAACCAATGTCATTGACATCTACAGGGATTGGGTTATTTGGGTCGTCGAATCGGCAATCAGAATTGACTCCATTCAGCAATGGTAGTCAAAATGTAATGGGCAATAAATAAATATTATTTAACCGCCTGTTTTAGCGTGTCAGCAATAAATTTATTTATACTTAAATGATGATGTTCAGCAGCGATTGCTACTTGTCGGTGTAATTCTGGTCCGAGTCGAATGTTCAAGCTGCCTTTAAAAGGTTTTTCTGGTTCAATGCATTGGTTTTTGCATGTTAATAAATAATCATTAACAGCATCTTCGAATGCTTTTTTTAATCCCTTAGCATCGGTTGCCTCATAACTGATTACAGCGCGAATGAATTCAATTTTTCCATAAAAAATAAGATCCTGATCATCAAAGTGAACTGAGCCATAATAATTTTTATATTGCATTAAATCTTTCATATCAGTCCCTCTTGGTTCAACAGGTTTATAATGTCTTCAAGTTGATAGCGTTTTAGTATTGGTTTAGGGTGTGGCTTGTGTAAAATAATTGGTGGATAACTATTACTTATAAAACGAATTCTTGATCCACCCGTTTTACCAGCACTAACTTGGTTGTACCCAAAACTATTTAATAATTTATTTAATTCTTTCCAGGTAAAATCTTTTGGTTTAGTTAAAAACCTTTCAAGCAATTTTTCAGTTTTAGTCATGCTGGTTTTTTCATTCCTATTTCATTATAAAAGACTTGTAAAATTTAAGCAACTATTTATAGTTGCATTTAAGAATAAATAATTATCAAAACTTCCTTAAACGGTTGAATACCGCTACCATAAATTTAACGAAGTTTTGTTTGGTGGCATGGGTTTTAGGTGGAGTTCATTCTCCACCTAAAACTTAAATTTTGTACCGAAGGTACTCATTATTGACTTAGTTGAGAGAGGAGTGGCATTCGAAAAAGGATTGTACTGGGGATATTCAATGGGCCGTCTGCGATTCGAACGCAGGACCAACAGGTTAAAAGCCTGCTGCTCTACCGACTGAGCTAACGGCCCCCATCGAGATTGCACATGATACCGATTTTAAAAAAAATATCAACGTCCTGAGACGTTTCCCCATAAATATTTATGTAATTGAATTTGTAAACGAACTTGTAAGCGGTCATTTAAAATCCAATCTGCCAAATCTGCCGCTTTTTGTTGTTCAAAGCTGGGGGAGAAAAGAATTTGGCAAACATTTGTCAGGTTATATTCCGCCATGATAGATTTGGCCCATTCATAATCCTCTCGATGACAAATCACAAATTTGATTTGATCATGCGGTAATAAATAAGAAATATTTTCGAACATGTTTTTAGAAGCTTCCGCTGAGCCTGGCGTTTTAATATCTACCACTTTCACGACACGAGGATCGACATCGCGTACGGTAAGCGCGCCACTAGTTTCGAGCGAGACTTGATAACCCGCATTACAGAGTTCTTTTAATAGCGCGAGACAAGGCTTTTGTGCCAGTGGTTCACCACCTGTGACCGTCACATATTGGGGGTGATATGACGCAACCGCAGTTAAAATTTCGTCGAAGGTCATCCAATTTCCACCGTGAAATGCATAAGCGGTATCACAATAAGTGCATCGCAAAGGACAGCCCGTTAAACGCACAAAGACGGTGGGTAACCCGACCGTCCTTGTTTCGCCTTGGAGCGAGTAGAATATTTCTGTAATACGTAAACGACTCAAATCTTAATGACCCGCCTGTTTGATTTGTTTTAACTGTTCAGATGCGGAGCGAGCAGATGCAGTCCCTGGATAGCGTGCCGTCACATTTTTGAAAGAAGTTTTGGCATCATCCCATTTAAATTGTGCCAAATAAATAAAGCCAAGCTTCAATTCCGCATCAGACACTTTGGGACTATCAGGATAATTTTTTACGACTAAAGCAAATTCATTGGCTGCTCGATCATTTTTGTTAACCAAACCGTACAGTTCGCCTAGCCAATAATGCGCATTAGCAGCTGATTGACCCGTTGGATAACGCTGTAACATTTTTTGTAACGTATTGATGGCCTCGTTGTATTTTTTGGATCGAATTAAATCATACGCGGTTTGATAAATTTGTTGTTCTTCCGCGACATTTGGCTGACTAGTTGCCACAGATTTTGTAGGAATTGCGGTATCTCCCCGAATAATGGGAGGAGGTGTTGCTGATTTTGCCGTTTTCGTCACGACTTCTTTCGGACGCTCTACCACGGGTTCTGATTTTTCAGATACCACGGGTACGGGTGCGGCCACCGCTGGCGCAGGTTTGTTATTGGAAAGTCTTGAATCTACATCGGCAAACATCGCTTTTTGTTGGTTTTGGGCTTGCTGCAATTGGTGGGTTAATTCTTCCACCTGGCCACGCAGCATCGCGACTTCTTTTTGCAATTCGTCAACCTTCGTTCCCGAATTGTCATGTTGAAGATTTTTAATCTGCTGTTCTAACCGGCTTAATCGTTGATCGTCAGATACGATAGGATCTGCATAAGATTGTGGTGATGCAGAAGCTTCGTATCCACCTGTTGTCACTTCAGATGGGCTTTCAACGGCTGGGTTTTCAACAGCGGGTGGGAAATTATCCACTTCATAAACGGGTGCATCGAAAGCGAAAGTGGAAGTGACAATGCCTAAGAGCATTGTCACTGCGATAATTTGCTTTATAGCTCGCATAGTTTATCCTTGAATGTGAACTGCAACTGAACGTCTATCCAATTGGAAATCTTGTTCGGTACGACCATTTGCCGCTGGGCGTTCCGCACCATAACTTAAAATACGGATTTGGTTGGGATTCACGCCTTTGCTTCTTAAAATCGATGCAATGGCATTAGCTCTGCGTTCCCCTAATCCCACATTGTATTCACGACTACCGCGTGGATCGGTATGGCCTTCCAATATAATTTTTGCATTGGGGTGAGCCATTAAATAGTTTGCTTGCGCATAAATATAGGGTAAATCGCTTTCATGGACTTCACTACGATCAAAATCGAAGTAGTAAGTATTTTTATTATGCGCTTTTGCAGAATCACTCGCATTTTCATTCCCATAATTTGCATTATCACCGACACCTGCGACTTGTGATGAACCACCACCATTCGCGTCGTTTATGCTTGTTGTAGAATCCATATTTTTTTTCGTGTGTGTACAGGCACTCACAGCAACGATACTGAGCGTGACTAACATAGCTTTCGCTAAAGTTTTTAATTGCATTATGATCTCTCCATTGTTGTAAAAGTTTTAAAAAAACCCGTTAAGACAAAAAAGGCGACCATGCAGGATCTTGTACATCACCATCGCGTGCTGGCAACCTAATTTGTACGCTTCCGTCTGTTGCGACCATCCCAAGTACGCTTTTGCCTGATTGGTAAGTGCCGAATAATACCATACTGCCATTAGGAGCCATGCTGGGAGATTCGGTGTCAGCCCCGCCGTTGGTTAAGACTCTGAAAGTGCCAGAATCTAGGCTTAAGGTGCCGATATTAAACATGCCTGATTGTTGGTTTAAAACCACAATGTGATTACCATCGGGTGTGAAAGAAGCTCTTGCATTGTATTTGCCATCATAGGTTACACGAGTCGCTTGACGTGTCGCAAGATCTAACTGATAAATTTGCGGGTTGCCGCTTCGATTAGAGGTGAAAACAATAGAATGCCCATCCGGCGCAAAGGAGGGTTCTGTATTGATATAAAAATCATTGGTGAGTTGTGTTAATTGTTGTGTGGTTAAATCCATGAGATAAATATTGGGCGTGCCGGTTTTTGATAATACTAACGCTAATTTTCGACCATCAGGCGACCACGCAGGCGCGCCATTAATGCCTTTTGATTCTGAAATCAGATGACGTCGGCCTGTCGCGACATCTTCAATATAAATAGCGGATTTGCGATTTTCGAAGGAGACATAAGCAATTTGTTTGCCATTGGGAGACCAAGAAGGAGACATGATAGGGTCGGTGGAAATCAGTAGCGGTTTAGGATTGTAACCATCTTGATCCGAGACTTCTAACACATAGCTAGGTTTATCACCAGCGGGGCGTTTGACTAATATATAGGCTAAACGTGTAGAAAAAATTCCTCGAACACCCGTCATATGTTGATAAATGACATCACTGATATGATGCGCAAGTGAACGCAATTCTTCGCCTTGAACGACATATTTTTGATTTAAAACGATGGCTTCATTCGGTGCATTTTTTCCTTTGATCGCATCTAATAATTGAAAACTGACTTGATAACGATTCACGCCGATTTGTTGTACTTTACCAATCACCACATTATCGGTGCCAATTCCGCGAAAATAATCCCATTTGACATCTGCGACGTTTGTTGGAAAATAATTGAGATGACTTGCCCCAAATACTTTGAATCGACCACTATTTTGGAGATCATTGCTCACAATATTTGGAATATTTTGTTCAGGGGTTTGTCCTTCAATGCCAAAAGGCACGATGGCAATCGGCAATGCCCCCGAAATCCCGCGTGTTAGTTCCAAACTAATGACGGCGAAAGCAGTCTTAAAAAAAAGTGCGCAGACGGTAAAGAAAAGTATAATGAGTAATTTTCGCATAATGACATTCTTTCATCGGATGATTGTGTGAATTTATAGCACAAATTAATGTGCGAGGGAAGTGTGGCTCAGGAGAGGTCTTATGTGCGGAATTGTGGGTGCAATTGATTTATCGTCAAAAAGGGAGTTTGAAGCCAATCGTTTGCATGCCATGATGCAGGCCATTTTACATCGCGGACCCGATGATAAGGGTTCCCATACAGAACCTGGTTTGGCAATGGGGGTGTTGCGTCTTGCTATTGTTGATGTGTTAAAAGGCCATCAGCCATTTTGTAATACCGCGAAAAATATTTGGACGACTGTCAATGGAGAGATTTTTGATTATGTGGCTTTGCGAGACATTTTATTAGAGAAAGGCCATTTATTAAAAACACGCTGTGACTCGGAAATCTGGGCGCATTTATATGAAGAATATGGATTCGAGCTTTTCCCACATATTAATGGCCAATTTGCGTTAGCGCTGTGGGATCAAAAAGCTGAAACGCTGATGCTAGCACGTGATCGCTTGGGTATTTGCCCGCTTTATTATACAGAACACGATGGTTGGTTGTTGTGGGCATCTGAAATTAAAGCATTATTAGCAGCAGGGGTTCCTGCACAACCTGATTTTAAAGGCATCGATTATTTATTTAATTTTTTTTCCGCGAGTACGCACCGGACTTTTTTCGAAGGAATACATTTACTTCCGCCGGGACATTATCTCAAAGTCGTTAATGGAAATATTAGTGTAAAGCAATATTGGGATCTTGATTTTCCTGATAAAGGGTCAGAGCGTCGCATCGATAATACGCGATATTACGTCGATGAATTCGAATCATTATTACAAAAGGCCGTAAAAAAACGCTTATTAAGTGATGTTCCGATCGTGAGTTATTTAAGCGGTGGCATTGACTCGACCATGATTTTAAATATGAGTCACCGTGAATCGGGAGTGGCCATTCCTACTTTCACGATGGGTTTAGAAAATATCGGTCCCGATGAGAGAAGTGCCTCGAAAGAAACCGCGAAATTATTTGGATCACCATTAACAACGGTACCGATTAATGCAGAAAAGCTAGTGAATGCTTTTCCTGAATTCATCGAATCAGCCGAAGGACCTGTACTAGATACATCATGCGCGGCGTTATTATTACTTGCAAAAGAAGTGCATCGTCAAGGTTATAAAGTTGCGTTGACAGGGGAAGGTGCTGATGAAGCATTGGCGGGTTACATGTGGTTTAAAACACAAAAAATAACACAGTGGATGAATGGTGATATCGTTAGATTTTTTCAAAAAATCTTTGAACGAACTATTAGAATGGGTGGACGCACACATGGCGTACCTATTCCCAATGAAGGTATCGCGAATGTCCGGCCCGCCCAACAATATATGTATGAAATGGTGAGTTTGGCGCGTGAAACATTGTATAGCGAAAAAATGTGGGAAAATTTGCGTGGATTTAATCCTTATGCAGATTTAAAAATAAATCATTCGCGGATGAAAGATTGGCATCCCTTAAATCAATCCCTTTATGTGGGATATAAAATAATGCTGCCTGGATTGTTATTAATTTCAAAAGGGGATCGTGTGGCGATGCATTCTTCTGTTGAAACACGTTATCCTTTTTTAGATGAAGATGTTATCGATTTTTGCGCGAAAATCGATCCTTCTTATAAATTGCGTGGTATGACTGAAAAATGGTTACTGCGAAAAGTGGCGATGAAAACCCTACCAGAACATATTGCGAAAAGAAAAAAGAAAAGTTTTCGCACGAATCTTTCAGATATTTTTTTGGGGGATGCTAAACCCGATTGGGTAGATCAATTATTAAGTCGCGAATCGTTATTAAAAACCGGATATTTTCATGTCGATAATGTGTTACGTGAAGTGGCTTTACAAAAGAAATTACCACGTTGGTTGCCGCGACAATTAGTATTTGATGCCGCACTTGCATGTGTGATATCCACGCAATTATGGCATCATATTTTTATGGGTGGAGGATTATGTGAGTTGCCGCATCGATAAATAAATAATGTGATCGGAGGTTCTGTTTTTAAATAACCGATATGGGTTGACGATTTTTTTAAGGTTGTATTTGCTTCGCAATAATCAAAAAATTTTTTGATGCAAGTAATGCGATTGTTGAAATCGATATACAGAATTTCTTTTGTTCTGAGTGGTTTTTTCCATTCCGCATATTGATTTTCATTTCCGCACGGAAGTGTTGAAATCACTCGATTTTTACCTAACCAAAAAGATAATTTCGCAGCGGTTTCCCAATCAGAGGTAACAATGTTTTTATCATGATAAGTTTTTTTTGCTTTTTCGATAAGTCGATAACGAAAAAAATCTTCATCAAAATATCGCTGGAAAATACTATTTACCGTTAGGTAATAAAATCCCCATATTGTGTAGAGTAATAGAGTGATGAAAAATAATTTTTTAAGTGCAAATTTTTCAAAATAATAACTGGCTAGAATCGCGCTGCTCATTGTGAATGGCGTCAGCCAGTGTTTTGAAATGCTGTTTTTGAATGACATTAAAAATAAAAAAAACAGGAAAGTAATGTTGATGATGTGGAGTAATAGAATGCTTGTATCTGTCGGGTTCATGTCATGCCAGCATGCTTTCACAGAGGTCTCTACACAACCGTCGTCCCGCGGCTTGTCCGCGGGATCCAGAGCAATATTGCGGGCTTTCTGGATCCCGCGGACAAGCCGCGGGACGACGAGTTCTTTGACTTGTGTAGAGACCTCTGAAAGCACGCTGGCATGACATGAGCTTTTTTCGATTTTGCACCTTAACCATCCATAAATTGGCAAGATAAGTAGAACGTCTAAGGTTTTTAATATTTTAATTAAAAAATAAATAATGCCGCCGGAATGGTCATGCACATGACGCGCAAACAAATATATAAAAGTCTGCCAATGATGTTGATAGTTCCAGTATAAATGTGGCGAAATAAGAATAAATAACAATCCAATGGCAAAATAAAAATGTTTTTCTCGAAATAAATATCGAAACGGTGTACTAACAATAAATATAAAAATAGCGGTGATTAATATAAACCCTGTATATTTCGCCAAAAGCATGCACGCTAAAAAAATGCTGATGATATATAAATCGATATGATTTTGATTTTTAATATAACGAATGACATGATAAATAGCCGCGCTCCAAAAAAGACAAAGCAAATTGTCATACGTCACCCACAAAAATAAATAATGAAAAACCGGAGTGGACAGCATCCAGAGTAATACTGCATTTTTCGCAATGGTTTTATTAAACAATATTGTTGCTGTTTGATAGATATAATAAGCAATAATGATAATAGTAGTGACACCAATTAAATTGATTGCAACAATATTATCTCCAAAAATGAAACGAAATAATCTCATGCAATAGGCAATGAATGGTGGGCCGTCATAATATCCCCACGCGAGATGTTTGCTCCAGTCTAAATAATAATAGGAATCAGAATAGGGAATTAATATAAAAGAAAGGCTGAATATAAAAATAATAAATGAAGAAAAAAGTAGAATCTGAAAGTTCTGTTTGAGAGTGGAAATCATGCGGCGAATCCCTTGGCCGAGTATTTGTTCTGCAAAAATATCACATAAACTCCTCATAATAGAGGAGTTTTTTTAACCTCTTCATTTATAAATATTTTTTTTATTTTCATGAAAAAACGCATTATTTTATTATTTTATTATTTTTTTAAAATCAGTGCATTAGCACTACATTCTCTTATTTTTGCAAATGAAGGGTATTCTTAATGTCGCAATTCCTGTAAAATGGCGCGATGCATTCAATACTGAACATTTCTAAGTTAGTCCTTTTCTCCACTTTGTGTTGGGGAATTTTGCTCGTCTGGTATATTAATAATAATATCGTTCCGAGTGTTGTTGCGATCGAGTGGAATATTCGTGAAGCGACGACTAATAATAAAGATGTGAATAAGCCTATTGCTTCTACTTCAAATAATTCTATTAAACCCGCTATTATTAATACTAATACTTCTGATAGAACCGTATGGAATAATTTAAGTCGACAATTGCAGCTTGACCATCAAACCGACAAAACAGAAGTGAAAAAAGAAGTACGAAAAATATTGCAAGAGCGAGGTAAATTTTATCAAATTTTACAAGCAGCCGGTCCTTACATTTACTTTATTCTTGAACAAACAAAAAATAAAGGATTACCTGCTGAAATTGCTTTGATTCCTGTGATAGAAAGCGAATTTAACCCACATGATTTTTCCAATAAAGGTGCAACGGGTCTTTGGCAGTTCATGCGAGGCACTGCAAAAGATTTGGGTATTATCATTACTTCTGGTTATGATGGCCGCAAAAATGTACCTGCATCAACTAAAGCTGCAATTGCTTATTTTAATGATTTAGGAAAAATGTTTAAGGGCAATTGGTATTTGGCATTCGCTGCTTATAATTCAGGAGAAGGCAAAGTGAAATCTGCGATGAAACGAGCAGGTTCACAAACTTTTTGGAATTTACCTTTACCTAAAGAAACCCAATTATATATACCACGTTTATTAGCCGTGGCTGCGATTATAAAGAACCCAGAAAAATATGGTATCAAATTACCACCTATTCAAAATAAACCATATTTTGCGGAATTAAAAACCAAAAAATCTGTTGATTTAGCAAAACTTGCGAGCGCCACGGGAACTTCATTAGATGCACTTAAAAAGTTAAATCCAGATTATAAAAGTGGAAATGTGCAGCCTAAAAACGGTGCTTACTCATTACTCATTCCGCTTGATCATTTAGAAGATGCCAAAAAATATCTTGTCGATAATATTATTTCTCAATAATATGCCACTCGCCATTCCAGTTTGTTGCTGGCGGATCTTGTTTAAAGTGCGTGATACGGTTCATAAAAACAATAGCAACGGAATCTTCAGGATATATTTTTAAACATTCCGAAAATAATCCTAATGCTTCACTCCATTGCCTTTGTTGATAATATTGAAATGCGCGATCAAAAACATGGGTATAATGATCAAAATCAAATGATAAGCTTTTTTTATTAAAACCTAGTAATTCATAAATATAGTTATTTTCTACGCGTCCCTTGAGTGTCACCAAATCGATTTTTCGCATGACAAAATGATTTTTTAAGGTTTCATATACGATTCTGCTAATGATGATTTGTGTGCCATATATCTTATTTATGCTTACTAAACGATTAGCAATATTAATCGTATCACCGATCGCAGTATAATTCAGTCGTTCTGATGAGCCTAGATTACCGACAATGGCATCACCCATATGTATTCCCATTCGGGTAATAAATTCGGGTTTTCTTTCTTTTTTCCATTGAGTATTTAAATCATTTGAGCGTTTGACACATAATAAAGCCGCATTTGCTGCGTGATAGCAAGGATTTTCAATTAATTGTGGCGCTCCCCAAAATGCCATAATGGCATCCCCAATGTATTTATCGATGGTGCCATTTTCCCTCAAAATAATTTTCGTTAATTCATCAAAATAGAGGGAAACTTGTTGTGTTAAAAGATCGGGCGTCATCTGTTCGGCGATGGAGGTAAATTTTTCGATATCAGAAAACAAAACGGCAAGTGTTTTTTTCGATCCGCCTAAACGCGCAACTTCTCCTGTTTCTATTAATTGGCGAACGAGGGTGCTAGGCACATATTTTTGAAATGATCGCAAACTTTTTTTCATCGCAATAAGTTCGTCATCAATCTCTTGAATTTCTTTGATAATGGTTTCTTGAGGAATAGTATCATCTAATATGAAGTCTTTAATTTTTTCGATTTCAACGCTAATTTCTTTTAATGGTTTTGTGACAACCGTAATGGAAAATGAAAGTAAAATGAGTCCTATGATGAAAATCGTGAATGCGATGACCATGGTAACAAAGTGAACGGACAATGCTTCCCCAACAAAATCTGTCATGGGGGCAACCGCCCCAATTAACCATTGACTGTGATTAAAAGAATAAAGGGGATGATAGATGGCTAAATAAGTATTTCCGTCAAAATCAAATATAATTTTATCTGTACCATTTTTTTTATATTCTAAAAATGATTGTTGGACTTCAGGATGTGCTGGAAAGTTTTCTATATTTTGCAAGGTTGGCGCATTATATTGTACGAGATTAGGAAAAGTAATTATTCTTCCGGTATTTTCTACAATAAACACATATCCATTTGCACTGAGTTTGATAGTTTCAATTAATCTTCTTAAATAATCCAGACGAATATTAACACTGACTGCGCCAATAAATAAATTATCTTGATTATAGACTGGTGTGACAACACTAATACCCCAATACTTATTATTGTCTTGATAATGATATACGTTTAACCAGGTTGGTTCTTTGATTTTTTTTGCAAGCATAAACCACGGACTATTTAGCGGCAAATATGAAAATTGTTCTGAAGTGGTAGCACTTATCAGCGTACCGTTGTTATGAAAATTGAGGATCGTATGCGTTGGTGTCGGTGTTTGTTTGTCGATAATTTCCGTTATAATTGTATCATCGTTATTATGTTTTTTTGAAAGAATATAATTTCCATTCACATCGGCATAATATATTGATTCGATGGCAGAAAAAACTCCTTGATTCTGTGTCATTAAATGTGTGGAGTAATCTGCAATTTCTTCCACATTAGTTCGACTGACGACATTGAGTTTAATGAGATTTGCGCTTGCTTTATCGATAATTTCCATATTACGCATGCGATTCATGAGTAATGTAAAACCTCGCGATGATACTTCCTCCATCACATTAAATGAAAGTGCTAGCATCGATTTTGCAAATCTTTCATGCGTAATGGTTCTTAAAACAATAACGAGAATAACAGTAAATATAATAAAAATTGATAAAATAAAAAATCGTAAAGAATATTTATTTCTCGGACGATTATTCCACATTTTTGCAAATCACTGTAACAGTGAATGGATTAAAAAAATTATAATTTTCATAAACATCTCCTTTAAAGAAAAGAGTTCTCTTTAATCATTATCGCATAATATAAATATGTGAGTGTGAAAGAGTGCAATTTATGATATTTTAAAGGCGAGGTGTCTAATAAAAGGACTGGTTTATTCCCGCATTTCTGCGGGAATGATGTGCAACTTAAGGGTTGTAAACCGTTAATTCGCCAGGCTTAAGTTTGATAATGCAGATGATTAAAAGTATCGGAATGATGAGACTCATCCAAAACCAGGAATCAACATTCATTAACCCTAAGCTGTGTCTTGCGAGTAATTGAAAAATTTGCCCAATGACATTTCCCCACAACCAAACCGTTGTCGCAAGTACTGTCGCTGCACGAAAACCATAAGATTGAAAAAATGCAAAAACACCGAGTAAACCAATACATAAATTGGCAATACCATAACTAAAATAAACATTTCCAATTGCTAAACTTTCTGCGCTGCCAATGGCATTTGGAAAAATGGAGTACATAATGAATAAATAAAGTGAAGCCACACCAACTGGAAATAATAATAACCAGCGTAAAAGTATATCGGGAAAATTGGCGCGATGCCTTGCCTTTTGAATGAGCCATTCTAATCCGCTAAGAATAAGTGCAAGAATGAACATAACAAATGCGAAATGGCCAACGATAAAAACATACCAGTTACTAGATGCCCAATCCATATTCTTGATGCTCCTTGATTTAATTTGAAATTAGATTATATCTGAAGACGCGGGATTTTCAAAAAATCATCTAAAACTTTCTCATGTTGGGCGAGCGGGTATTTTTCAGTGGTCAAAAAAATATCTTGTCTGAGTGAATTTGTCGTTTTCTCCGAAAAATCAGATTTTTGATATAGAAAAAAAAGGTTAGAAAATTCTTTTTTACATGCTTCATTTTCATAAACAAAAATGGAATGTACAGGGTTTTTTATCATAATTTTTAAAGGATAAAATTTTTTTTCATTGTCATCTAAATTTTTTTTGGAGAGGGAAAAGGGAATGCTTTCTATTTTTTCTTTCGGATAACAATGCTGAATCACCAAATGTAAGGAATGTGATAATGTTTCAATCATTGTAATGGAATATTTTTTGCGAAATTTAAGAAGTTCGCGATAAATAATAAAAATATTTTTTTCAGCAAGCGCGAAAAATTGGTTATTGTCTTTTGATTCAGAGGTAAGAGAGCAACTTGATAATGAAACCCAAAAGTTTTTTATGTGATGCAACGTTTCAGAATTATTAGAAAAAATAAAATCATATTGTGGATAGTGATGTAAGTTTAATAAAAAAGAACGTAATTCATCAAAATAGATCACTAAAAATTGCGAACGATCATGATGATTGAGAGAAATAATATTAGGGTGAGACAAAATCATTAATTTTTCATTCGTTCTTGGAAACATATTTATATCCATGTCATGTGTGTAACTGTAGTTAAAGTTTCTATCATCCCATACCCCGTCGTCCTGCGGCTTGTCCGCAGGATCCAGCGCGACATCCTAGAGCTTTCTGGATCCCGCGAATAAATCGCGGGACGACGGGCTTTGAGAAATTTGCAATAACGCAGGACGTGAGCCTTAAGTTCGACGGTTTCTATTTCGCGACATAAGCTAATGCGTTATAATGCGCACTATCATAACTATAAAAAACATAAAATAAAGGACTAATCATGAATAACCGCTATTACCTAGATGATCTCATCAAAAAATTACAATCTAACAACCACGATTTTACTCAATTTTACCTGCATACTCTTGACCTAAAACGTGAAAATGTGGATGTCATCGAAAATCAACCTCCTCAAATTAGACAAAATTATTATTGCCATATCAACGAAAAATCTCTGACGCGTTTATGTCAAGCATTACAGCAAAACACAACATTACAGAAAGTTTCTTTCAATGATATCGATCGCGATTTGTTTCGAATGAAATGGCGAGTGGAAGATGCGGAGGCCATCGGTGCCGCTTTAAAAAATCACCCTACCTTGAAAGAAGTGTATATTGAATTTGATATTGATGCAGACCCTTACGCAATTCTTGGATTTTTGCAATGCTTAACCGGAAGTGCGCCAATTGAATCCTTATATTTGCATATGCATTGTCGATATAACATCCCCAGAGATTTCATGAAAAAATTGGGGGATCTACTTTTTGAAAATCATTCATTAAAATCGATTCGCATAGATTCTTCCAATTTATTTTTACCAGTTCATAATTGCGTAGAAGAATTCGGGATGGGATTAGTAAAAAATAAATCTCTCGAAAACTTAAATTTACGTAATTTCGATATGACATATGAAGATATGTTGCTATGGATGGATATTTTAAAAGAAATGTCTTCTTTGAAGCATCTTTCACTGCAAGAGTCGATGTCTAGTAATTTCATGCCTGCATTGTCAAATGTTTTAAAAAATAATCCAGGATTGGAGAAATTAAATTTAAGTAGCAATGCTGTTAATGAAGCGGAATTTCAATTTCTGATAGATGCATTGCCGTTTTTACCACAATTAAAAACGCTTATCATTGATAAGATTTTTGATAAAGTGTCTCATATACCACTTGAGAGTTTGGCAAAAGTTATTAAGCAATTTTCATTAAAAATAGAAAATTTACATATTGTGCAAATATATAATGGTAAAAATTATTATCAACATGTTGATCAACTTCTTGAAGATAATTTATATTTAAAAAATTTATTTTTAGGCAATGTGCCCGAGAAGATAATAGAAAAGTGCCTACCTTTATTGGAAGATAAAAGTAAGTGCCATTTAAGAAATCTTTGTTTTGCTAATGATGCATTTTTACGACTTAAAGATTCTACTTATGTTGGATTAGTTGATGCTATGTATGCGAATGAGAATATTTTTATTACACCACAAGTCTCGGGAAAATTTTCAAATGCATTTACAATTGCAAGCATAAACAATGTGAAGCGAGCCAAAGAAAAATTTTTGCATCAATCGATCGAACTTGCGAATGCTTTTTATGCAAAACCAAGCGTTAAAAAATCTTTGGCAGATTTACCATTAGAAATACTTTATATTATTTCAAAAATGGTGTGGTCTCCAGCAGATAGTTTTATGCAACCTGTCAATCTTATGTTTTATCATCAATTACATCTTCAAAATTTTTCTACACGACGTAAATTAATTGAAGAAAAGAAATATGATCCAAGAAAAAAAAGCGATATTCATCAATGGTGGTCGCGGGATTTAATTTCTCCAGGGAAAAATATTACCTTATTTAAAGCTGAAACAGAAAAAAAAGCCGAGAAAAACAAACCTCGTTCCATTTACGGCGCTATTAAAAGGGTGTTCGGGTTTTGAAATTTGTCAGAAACTTGTCATCCTGAACGAAGTGAAGGATCTTTGTAATATTACAATGATTCTTCGCTACGCTCAGAATGACAAGCTTCTATTGCCTGAACACTAGCGAAAACATGCTGGCATGACATAGACTATCCCTAAAAACCTTCATCCTTCCTTTTCGTCAACACTTCAACCCCACTTTCTGTGACTAAGAGGGTATGTTCCCACTGCGCAGACAAACTGTGATCTTTGGTCACCACCGTCCATTTATCCGGTAGTAATTTGACGTGACGTTTACCCGCATTAATCATAGGCTCGATCGTGAAAGTCATGCCAGGCACAAATGTTTCGCCCGAACCTTCTAATCCATAGTGCAAAACATTCGGTGGTTCATGAAAAATGGCCCCAATCCCATGCCCGCAGTATTCGCGCACCACAGAAAAGTGGTTTTTTTCGGCGTGTTGTTGGATTGCCGCGCCAATATCGCCGAACCTCCGACCTGGTCTCACTTGTTCAATGCCACGATAAAGGCATTCTTGAGTGATACGTACCAATCGGTCGGCTAAAATGGAGGGTTTGCCGATCATGAACATTTTGCTGGTATCACCGTGATATCCGTCTTTTAATACGGTCACATCCACGTTAATAATATCCCCGTCTTTCAATTTGCGGGTGCCCGGAATGCCATGGCAAACCTGGTGGTTGACGGAGGTACAAATGGATTTTGGGAACCCATGGTAGTTTAAAGGGGCAGGAATCGCCTTTTGGACATTGACGATATAATCATGGCAAATCTTATCTAATTCATCAGTTGTGATGTTCGCCCGGACAAATGGTTCAATCATTTCAAGGACTTCGGCGGCAAGTCTTCCTGCAACGCGCATTTTTTCTATTTCGTCAGGGGTTTTGATTGTAATTTCCATGCTCTTAATCGTATTGTTGAAAGGAATCATCTATGGTATAAAGACGATCCTTATTTAGCAATTAAAA
Organism: Gammaproteobacteria bacterium; assembly: GCA_013287025.1. Next base: position 37,860 of record JABDEN010000008.1, read on the forward strand.
TTTAAACCACACACGTATTATTAACTGTAACCGGGTGCCTTCGGGTTGGTTTGCGGCAATACGTGGAGGCTTAACCCAACTTAGGAGAGTTACATGTTAGAAGTTAATATGCGTGAAATGTTGAAAGCAGGCGTTCATTTTGGTCATCAAACCTGCCATTGGAACCCAAAAATGGGCCCTTATATATATGGTGCACGCAACAAAATCCATATTATTAACCTCGAATCCACACTTCCCCTTTTAAAAGATGCGCTCAATTTTATGGGCAATATCGCATCGAAAAAGGGCAAAATTTTATTTGTCGGCACGAAAACTGCAGCGTGTGAAATCATCCGCGAAGAAGCAAAGCGTTGCCACATGCCTTATGTCGACCATCGTTGGTTAGGTGGTATGTTGACCAATTATAAGACAATTCGTCAGTCTATTCGTCGTTTGAAAGAATTAGAAGCGATGTTTGAAAAAAATGCCTTCGGCCGTTTGACGAAAAAAGAAATTCTTAATTTAACCCGTGATAAAGAAAAGCTTGAACGCAGTTTAGGCGGTATCAAAAATATGGGTGGTCTACCCGATGCGTTATTTGTGATCGACACCGGTCATGAAAAAATTGCGGTTGCTGAAGCCAATCGATTAAGCATTCCTGTGGTGGGTATTGTGGATACGAACAATAGTCCAAAAGATATTTCTTATATTATCCCAGGTAATGATGATTCTATTCGTTCCATTGCTTTATATGCAAAATGTGCAGCAGATTGCATTTTGGAAGCGCGTACCGCTAACGATATTGGTGTGGATGAATTTGTTGAAGTGGATGAAGAACCTACCGTTTCTGATCAGCCTGAACAAGATCAAGAAAGCGATCAAGCATAAAACCTGGAGTGATTTGTTATGTCAGTCAGTGCAGCACAAGTGAAAGAGTTACGAGAACGTACCGGTGCGGGAATGATGGAATGTAAAAAAGCATTGGAAATCACCAAAGGCGACATCGATCTCGCCATTGAAGAACTTCGAAAATCAGGTATCGCGAAAGCAGATAAAAAATCCAGTCGCGTTGCCGCAGAAGGCATTATCATGCTTCGTCTTACTGATGATGCAAAGCGTGCTATTTTAATTGAAATTAACAGCGAAACCGATTTTGTGGCACGTGATGAAAATTTCTTAAAGTTCTCGAATGCGGTGGCTGATATTGCATTGCAAAAGGAAGCCACGGATATTGCAACGTTATCAACATTACCACTCGCGAATACAACCATTGAAGAAGCGCGGCGTGCACTGGTTGCGAAAGTCGGCGAAAATATTCATTTACGTCGCATCGCTTTCCATGACTCACCCAACACGATTGGTAGCTATTTACATGGAAACCGAATTGGTGTTCTCGTGAAATTAGACGTCGACAATGCTGAACTTGCGAAAGATATCGCGATGCACATTGCGGCTAGCAAGCCTTTAGTGATTGCACCAGAAGATGTGGCAAGCGATATGGTTGCGAAAGAAAAAGAAATCTATACCGCGCAAGCATCAGGTAGTGGCAAACCACCAGAAATTATTGAAAAAATGGTTGCGGGAAGAATCAAAAAGTATCTGGATGAAGTCAGTTTGCTTGGACAACCTTTTGTTAAAGATCCTAACATCACGATATCAGGATTACTTAGCAAACACCGTGCAAAAGTGATTGCATTTACCCGTTTTGAAGTGGGTGAAGGTATTGAAAAAGAGACAGAAGATTTTCGTGAAGCTGTAATGTCACAAGTTCAGGGAACTGGATAAACATCAACTTAATCGTTGAGTTTCTATTTCATTTTCGAAAGAGCGAGAGGTGATTATGGACAGTGGATTTTCAGAAAAACCCGTTTACCAGCGTATTTTGCTGAAATTAAGTGGTGAAGCTTTACAAGGCGATAATTTATTTGGAATCGATCCAAGTAAACTGCAAAAAGTGAGTAATGACATTGCGCGCATTGTAAAATTAAAAGTTCAAGTTGGGCTCGTAATTGGTGGTGGAAATCTCGTACGAGGTGCCGATTTTTATACTGCAGGTTTAGATCGTGTGACTTCGGATCAAATGGGAATGTTAGCGACCATTATCAATGGCCTGGCTTTACGCGATGCACTTGATAAAAAATCCATTCCAGTCACCATTTATTCTGCATTGAAAGTACCGGGTATCGTCGATTTTTATCATCGACGACACGCGGTCGAAGCGTTAGAAAAAGGTCACGTCGTGATTTTTGTGGGTGGTACGGGTAACCCTTTAGTCACCACCGATTCTGCAGCGGCATTACGTGGTGTCGAAATTGGGGCTGATATTCTTATCAAAGCGACAAAAGTGGATGGCGTTTTTGCATCTGATCCTATCAAAAATCCTAAAGCAGAGCGTTTTACTCAATTAACCTACGATCAAGTATTAGAACAGCGGTTGGGAGTCATGGACTTGAATGCCATTTTGCTTTGCCAAGATCATGCGCTACCTTTACGCGTATTTAATATGAGTAAACCAGATGCATTGTTAAAAACTGTTCTCGGTGAAGATATCGGTACATTAATTCAAGCAGGAGGAAGTCATGCATAAAGTCATTAAAGATGCTGAATTACGCATGCAAAAAACCATCGAATCTTTTAAGCAAGCCATGCAAAAATTAAGAACGGGACGTGCAAATCCTAGTCTCTTAGAGCATATTCGTGTGGATTATTATGGAAACGAAGTGCCGTTAAATCAGGTTGGCAATATTAGCATTGGTGATGCACGTACGTTAATTGTAACCCCTTTCGAAAAACGCATGGTGCCTATCATCGAAAAAGCTATCATGACTTCCGATTTAGGGCTAAATCCGGCAACATCGGGCGAAATTATTCGAGTTCCGCTCCCAGTAATTACGGAAGAACGTCGTAAAGAATTCACTAAATTAGTCCGCAATGAAGCCGAAACTGCACGAGTGAGTATTCGTAATGTTCGACGAGATGCAAATACCGAACTAAAAGAATTGCTGAAAAATAAGCAAATTGCGGAAGATGAAGAAAGAAGATTAGGGGAAGCGGTGCAAAAGTTGACGGATAAGTTCACAGTGGAAGTCGATCATTTGTTGGCTGCGAAAGAAAAAGATTTGATGGCGATTTAATATAATATATGACATCTAATATTCCGCGACATGTTGCAATTATCATGGATGGCAATGGTCGATGGGCGAAGAAAAGACATCTCCCACGTGTTGCAGGTCATAAAGCAGGTTTAGAATCTGCACGTGAAATTGTAGAAAGTTGTGTTAAGAAAAAAATAGAAGTATTGACGCTTTTTGTTTTCAGCAGTGAAAATTGGCAGAGACCACAAGATGAAGTGTCGTACTTGATGCAATTGTTTTTCACTATTTTAGAGCGTGATGCCAAAAAATTGCATGAACAAAACGTACAATTTCGTGTGGTGGGTGATCGTTCTCGTTTTGATGATAAATTACAGGATCAAATTCGCAAAGTTGAATTGTTAACGGTGCATAATACCGGTCTTAAATTGATTTTAGCGGCAAACTATGGCGGACGGTGGGATATCACGTATGCATTCCAAAAAATTGCGGAACGCCTTGTCAATGGTAAATTAAAGCCTCGCGATATTTCAGAAAAAACCATTCAAGCCGAATTATCTTTGAGTGACCTACCGGATCCTGATTTATTTATCAGAACCAGTGGTGAAATGCGGATAAGTAATTTTTTGATGTGGCAGCTTGCCTATACGGAGTTATATTTTACGGATGTTTATTGGCCTGATTTCAAGGCAGATGAATTCGAAAAAGCACTAGAATTTTATGCAAAATGTGAAAGACGATTTGGTTTAACGAGCGAACAACTCACTGAAAAAGGGCGTGTATGCTAAAACAAAGAATTTTAACTGCCATTGTTTTAATTCCTGTTTTTATCACATTACTTTTTACGCTTTCCTCCAAGGGGTTTTGTATTTTCACTGCGATATTAGTGGTTATCGGTTCATTCGAATGGTCGCAGTTTTTAAGGTTAAATACTTTTCCTAAATCGATTATTTTTCCGTTTATCATGATTGTTTGTGTCGTCAACATTCTTTATTTAATCATCAATCAATATTTTTCTGTGTCGAGCATGCTTTGGATAGCATTCGTATGGTGGCTCATCGCCTTTTTTTGGGTGATACGCTACCCAAAAAATAGTGATTTTTGGTCTCGATCGAAAGTGTTTGTTGGATTGATGGGTTTCATGACATTGATTCCTTGTTTTGTCGCACTTAATTTTCTTCGCGGATTACCGCATGGTATCGAGATATTGTGTATTTTATTTATTTTAATTTGGGGTGCAGATATCGGTGCTTATTTTGCGGGAAAAGCATTTGGCAAACATAAATTATTAGTGCAGGTCAGCCCCGGCAAAACGTGGGAAGGACTTTTCGGCGCACTGATTACCACTTCCATTATTGTTGGGTTAATGATTTATTTTCTAAAATTCCCTTTCAATCAAGCGATGCCCTTATTAGTGCTGGGATGGGTCACAGTAATTTTTTCGGTCTTAGGCGACTTATTTGAAAGCATGCTAAAACGCAAAGTTGACATCAAAGACTCAGGCATTATCCTCCCCGGCCACGGTGGCATCTTAGACCGCATCGATAGTTTAACGTCCGGTGCCCCGATTTTTGCGTTGGGGGTTGTTTTGTTGCAATAAATGCTAAGCCCATGTCACTTTCACAGGCAATGCCGTTTCAGATTATTCTTATTTTGATTTTTCATCTGGGCTTGGATGGAACGCTAAGTTAGGCTGCGATGCAAAGTTTGCGTTTTTCTCGGTAACCAAAGAATCTAAGAGTTCTCTCATGGAAAAAATTGATATTGCAGATAACAAAAATTCGATTGCCAGGTGTTAAATTGCGACGACTAAAAATCCATTGCGGCATAATGTATTTAAAATCTAGGAAATCAAATTCGAAATGGATATACTTAATTTTTTTATTGTATAACTTTTTATAAATGAATTTTATAAGGAAATAATAAATATTATGTCTAAATCACATCAAGACTTACAAAAAGAATTTGAAGAAACACAAAAAGAATACGATCAATCTCTTAAAAAAAATCACGAAAAATTAAAAGAAGTTAAGCAATGTTTTGACAAATATTATTGGCGTCGCCATAGCAAATGCTTTAAATCTGGTATTGTGGATGCGCTGGAAAAAGCGAATGTTGAAACAGCTGTTTTGGAGCAGGAAAGGGATCAATTAGCCTCACGTTTGCATGAGCCTATGGATTTTCAATCAATGTATTCGAGTTGTATGCAAAAAGCTAGTTATTTAAATGATAGAAATGACTTACTCGAGAGACATGGGAATATCTCTTATTTTTTTTCAGGAAGACGTCCAGAACGATTCAATGAGCACAGCCAACAATTAATGAGATGCGCTATTTTGAAAAGGGAACATGAAAAATTGAAAAAATAAATTTATAAAAAAAGATTTATTAGCCGAGATAAAAGACTCCGCAAAAATTTTCCCCGCGGGGTCTTAGATTTATAGTGTGGCCTTTTTTCACTCGCGTCAGCTACTAGATTTGTGCTTGTTTATAACCAATTCTCAACCGATAACCCAGGCACTCTTAAAAATTCACGTTCATTGGCAGTTATTAAAATTGCATCTAAGCTCAATGCATGTGCTGCGATAAGCATATCATTCGCACTGATGATTTGACCTTTTTTTTCTAAAGCGACGCGCAATTTTGCATAATAATGATCAAGATCATCTGATAGTGGTTGCACAATGATATTTGATAATAATAATTCTACCCTTGCTATTAATTGCTTTGAGTTTTTCTTCAAAGCACCATAGCGTAATTCGCAAGCGACAATAATGCTCGTGCAAAATGATGTATTATCCAGTTTTACAATTTTTTGCGCCAACGTACTGACAGGGTTTTTAATGAGATTTGACAATATATTCGTATCAAATAAATAATATTTTTTTTTCATTTATTAAAACTCTACATCATCTAGTGGTAAATCAGGTATGTTAGGAAATGCTTCTCTAAGGGGTTTCCAGGTTGATAAGAGCGCTGCTAGATTATTTTGTTTTTCGAGAGGCTCAATAATGAGGCATTCACCTTCTTTATGAATAAGAACTTCTTTACCTGGGAATTCAAATTCGCGAGGAATCCTGACCGCTTGATTGCGGCCATTACGAAATAAATGTGCATGTCGAATAGGTTGAGTTGTCATAATTCTCCTTGGCATATGTTAAGCATATGCCAAAAGCGTTGCTTTGTCAAGCCCCAACTGGTGGGGGAATCCATTGATAAGTTTATTAACGTATTTACTAGTTCCGGAAATTCAGTTATTTTGATGCGCTTAACAAATAGCTAATAGGAATTTAAAAAATGCTAAGGACAGAACCCTCCTCTGATGAGTCAATAAATACCGAATATGAAGCCATTAAAAAATATTTTGAAGAATTCTATAAAAATAAACCTGAAATAATTAAAGAATTTGAAACATTTGGTTTTGAAGTGACGTGTGCTGAAGCACAGTTTTTTTTGGGTCTGTTATACGACTCTGCTGATTTTAGAAATGAAGCTAAGGCCATGGAGTTTTTTAAAAAAGCAGCCGAGCAGAAATCTGATAGATCGGAATATGCCAAAGAACTTTATATAAAATGCCAACAAAAACAGTATTTAGATACTGGAAGAATAGTATTCGATACTTTGCAAGAAAGTTCGATCGATTTGGAATCTAAAAATATAATATCCGATATAGTGCAACCTTTACCAAATATTGGTGCAAAAACATTTTCTTTATTTGAAAATAGTTTGTCTGATAAAAATATGGGAATAAAATATTTTGTGCCTATGTTTAAAACCTCCGAGGCTCATCAATTATCAATCGTTAATAAAAATTTACATTTTTTATTTAAAGATTCTTTGCAAACTGTTCGTGAAAAATTAGAAAAACTATTAAGATGTGTTTCAATGGGTTATCAAGATGCAGCTGAAATGATGATAAGAAAAAATCTTAATTTATTAATGATGAAAGGTAAATTCACGGATCCATTCGGACGTAATTTTAAAAGTATTAGCGCTTTTCAGTATGCTGTATGGGCCCATGACTATTACATGTGGAGAATGATAAAAAAATATTTATCTCATGAAACAGCATTGATGCAATTTGACGAACTTGAGACAAAGGGCACTGAACATGGAAAATGTTTTGATTTCTCCCCTCTTATAAACGCGATGAAATTTTTTATTAAAAATTTTCATGGATGGTTTAAGCGTAAGGATATTGAGGGTTGTACAAATCATTTAGTGGGTGTAATTGGTGGTGCGCAACGACATTCCATCGCTCATCTTTTGAATGAATATCATGATGATGAATTTACTCCTCTCTTGCGTGTTAAGTGGAAGGAACTAAGTCGACATTTGCATTCTCCTCAAAGCATTTCTCATCTTTTATTAATACCACTTGTGCAGAATAGGGGATTAGGCGTTCAGTTTTGTTTACTGCGATCTGCTAGTCCGAGAGTTTTAGGCGGAAGAAGAGCATTGGTTGATCTTGACTGGCATACTGATATCGAAAACAGTACGCTTCTTGAAATAGTAAAAGATGATTTAGCAGCTATTATTTCTCTTCGAGACAGAAGGGCTCGTGATAAGGCGTTCCTTAAACGTACTTTATATAAAACAAACCCTGAAAAAGCTTCGGCTAATTCGAAGTGTTTGATAATGTAAGAGTTTGGTGCTTGTGATGAAAACTGCGAGAGATTATAGAGCAGAATATCTTTTAGAAATTAGGATTTGCAGGAACTACGCCAATGACGTATAATAAGAAAAGGGCGTTAGTATTTATAGAAACAAAGCTATTTACGCAATTAGTTAAAGAGTACCTAAGTGATGATGAGTACAGGGAATTACAACAATATCTGATGAAAAACCCTGAGATAGGAAACATTATTCGTGGTGGTGGTGGAGTTCGAAAAGTGCGTTGGGGAAAAGAAGGAAAGGGAAAATCAGGTGGGGTTCGGACTATTTATTATTGGGCTAAAACACGCGATCAGATTTATATGTTGACTATGTACAGCAAATCAGAAAAAGAGAATATTGATAAGAAAACTTTAGCTCAAATATCAAAAGAGTTGGAGGATGTAAAATGAAAAAAGAGCGCAATATAGGTCAAGAAATCCTGGCAGGGATTAAAGAAATTAAAGAATGGCAACAAGGAAAGAAAAAGCTTAAAACAACTCGTGTACAGCTTCCACGAGCGGCTGATGTAGCTAAAATTCGCCAAAAATTAGATCTTACCCAAGATGAGTTTGCTGATTTTATGGGTGTAAAGGTCAAAACTTTACAAAATTGGGAGCAAAAACGTCGAGAACCGCAGGGGCCTGCTAGAAGTTTATTACGAGTAGCAGAAAAAGCCCCTGAAGCAATTTTAAAAGCTTTTCCGCGAAATATACATAGCCTTGGCTCACACCGCCATGGCACTCAA
>JABDEN010000009.1 GCA_013287025.1 Gammaproteobacteria bacterium
TTCTAATTTACATATCACCGTAGAGCGCTTGCAGCGCCGAAATAGCCGCAAGTCCCGCGGTTTCGGTACGCAATATTCTTGGTCCTAAATTAATGGGCTGGAAGCCGTGTTCCATGACTTTAAGCATTTCATTTTCACTTGCACCGCCTTCGGGTCCGATAAATAAAAGTATATTATCTTGTTTTTGAATCGGAATATTTTTTAACGTTTCCCCTGAATGTGGAGATAAAATGAAACGCCACGTTTGTTCGAAATGCGGTAATGCTTGATCCAATGTTTTAATAGGTGACACTTCCGGAATAATATTTCGTCCTGATTGTTCACATGCACTAACGATGACTGACTGCCAATGTTCCAGTCTTTTTTCACTTCGTTCTTTATCTAATTTCACATTACTGCGTTCGGTAAATAAGGGAAAAATTTTTTTCACCCCTAATTCAACTGCTTTTTGAATGGTGAAATCCATTTTTTCACCGCGCGAAATACCTTGCGCGAGGTGTATGACAAGCGGTGACTCTACATCAACTGAATGGAAGCCCAAGATCGTAACTTCTACATTTTTTTTCAGAATGTTGGTGATTTTAGCCTCAAACTCGCCGCCTTGTCCGTTAAAAACGGTGATGACTTCGCCGACCTTTATGCGTAAGACAACGCTAAGATGATGGCTCGCGGTTTTATCGAGTAGGAGTTTTTCGTGAATGGCTAAAGGGACGTTTTGATAAATTCTAGTCATGGTGATTCAGCACATACGCTTTGACAATGACACCACCAATCAGATGTTCTTGGATGATACGTTCTAAAACTTCCGGCGTACAAGAATGATACCAAATGCCGTCAGGATAAACGACCGCGATGGGACCGCTTTGACAAACGCGTAAACAATTCGCTTTCGTGCGAAAGATATGGCTCAATCCTAATTCTTGCAATCGATTTTTAAGGTATTCCCATGCGATTAAGCCCGCTTCATGTGTGCAACATTTGGGCTTGGTTTGATCACAGCATAGGAAAATATGGCGTTCAATCTGATTGATGCCTAATTTTTCAACACGTTTGGTGAGTTCATGGTTCATGAAGCCATTGTAACTGTCGCGAAGATCTTTGCAATCGGATATCATACGCCCTCGTTCGAAACCTCCCAAAGGTAAAACATGCAAAAACTTTATATCCAGACCCATGGTTGTCAGATGAATGAATATGATTCATCGAAGATGGCAGATGTTTTGTTGGCCTCTCATCAATTAGAAAAAACGAAAAATCCTGATGAAGCGGATGTTTTACTTTTGAATACTTGTTCTATTCGTGAAAAGGCGGCCGAAAAAGTCTTTTCAGAATTGGGTCGATTCCGAGAATTAAAAGAAAAAAATCCCCATATTGTCATTGGGGTGGGCGGATGTGTCGCGAGTCAAGAAGGAGCCGCCATTTTAAAGCGCGCACCTTTTGTTGACATGATTTTTGGCCCACAAACGCTGCATCGTTTGGGTGAAATGCTAACTGAGGTTCGTGAAAAAAGAAAAGCGGTTGTCGATGTCAGTTTTCCAGAAATTGAAAAATTTGATCATTTACCTGCTCCTCGCGCAGAAGGCGTGACGGCGTATGTTTCCATCATGGAAGGTTGCAGCAAATATTGTTCTTTTTGCGTAGTACCTTATACGCGCGGTGAAGAAATCAGTCGGCCTTTTGATGATGTAATCGCAGAAGTGGCGGGTCTTGCAACACAAGGAGTGAAAGAAATCATTTTGCTCGGACAAAACGTGAATGATTATCGCGGCCCCATGCATGAAGGTGGGATGGCTGATCTTGCGATGCTGGTTGAATATATAGGAATGATGGAAGATATTTTACGCATTCGTTTCACGACTTCTCATCCACTCGCGTTTTCTCCACGTTTAATTGATGCTTTTGCAACGGTATCGAAACTTGCGAATCATCTTCACTTACCTGTCCAAAGTGGTTCTGATCGGATTTTGGCTGCGATGAAACGCGGTTATACGGCGTTGGAATATAAATCCAAAATTCGGAAATTACGAAAAGTTCGTCCCACTATTAGTTTAACTTCTGATTTCATCATTGGTTTTCCAGGTGAAACGGAAGAAGACTTTTTGGCAACGATGAATCTTATTCATGAGATGGAATTTGATAATGCATTTAGTTTTATTTACAGCCCGAGACCTGGCACGCCTGCCGCGCAATTGCCGGATAATATTCCGATGGATGTGAAAAAAGAACGCTTGGCTATTTTGCAAAAACGCCTCATTCAAAATGCACAAAAAATCAGTGAATCAATGGTCGGTACGATAGAACAAGTGTTAGTCGTGGGTCCATCGAAAAAAAATCCAGAAGAACTGTCAGGCCGCACTGAAAACAACCGTGTGGTCAATTTTAAAGCTGATCCGGCTTGTGTGGGTCAAATGATTCCTCTTAAAATTACCGCGAATTTGCCGAATTCTTTGCGGGGAGAACGTGTTTAACGCTTTTTTTTGTACAATTTAACTCACTGGATTCAGACTAAATTCTTAAAAGCGTTATAATAAAAGTATGACGCTTTCACTACAAAAATCATTGAAATTACGTCTCAAAAAAAAATTTGGCCTTCCGAAAGGCGAAGACCTTTTTACCAAATATCATCATGCTTTTTCGACGAGTTATAACGAGGAATGTCCGACGGATCGTGCCATCAAAGATATCTTACGATTAGAAAAACTTTCTTCTAAGCGATGTTTTGCGATTGACCTCTATCAAATTGAGGCGCAAAAAAATTCCCTTTTACATTTGCGTCTATATCAATACGAAAATCCTATCCCTTTATCAGATATCTTACCTATCTTAGAAAATTTAGGATTGCGCACGTTAAACGAACGTCCTTATGAAATAAAATTAAAAAATAAAATTTTCTGGATCAGTGATTTTTTAGTCGAACCTTTAGTCGAAAAAAAATTGGATATTCAAAAAATTAAACCAATTTTTTCAGAAGCATTTAAAAAAATATGTCAGGGTCGTGCTGAAAATGATGAACTCAATAAATTAGTTTTCAATGCGCTGTTAAATTCAAGAGAAATTGCTATTTTGCGTGCGTATTCGGAATATTTACAACAAACTGGATTTCGTTTTAGTCAACAATACATTAAACACACGGTCACAGAACACGCGGTAATTAGTAAAAAATTGGTTAGGCTTTTTCAAATGCGATTTGATTGGAATCATCCACGCAAAAAATCGCAAGCACCTTGCGAAAAAAAAATATTAGAGTTATTGGATGACATTAAGAGTTTGTCTGAAGATCAAATTATGCGGAAGTTTTATCAATTAATTAAAGCCACCGTCCGAACCAATTATTATCAAACGCATGAAGGAAAAGAAAAAGATACGATTGCATTTAAATTACAGTCGCGTGATATTCCAGATCTTCCATTGCCGTATCCTTTATTTGAAATTTTTGTGTATTCACCAAAATTTATTGCAATACATTTACGTTCAACCAAAGTTTCACGTGGCGGCATACGATGGTCAGATCGTCGTGAAGATTTACGAACAGAAATTTTGGGATTGATGAAAGCACAACGTGTAAAAAATGCAGTGATTGTTCCATCCGGTGCGAAGGGCGGTTTTGTTTTAAAAGATAAAAATAAAATACCCGATCTCAAGTTGGTCATTGAATGTTACCAATTATTCATTCGCTCATTATTAGATTTAACGGATAATATTATTAAAAATGAGCCAGTTCGCCCAAAAGAAGTGATTTGTTATGATGATTTCGATCCTTATTTAGTGGTTGCCGCGGATAAAGGAACAGGTTCTTTTTCAGATATTGCGAATGGTATCGCAAAAGAGTATCGTTTTTGGCTCGGAGATGCATTCGCATCAGGTGGTATCACAGGATATAACCATAAGGAAATGGGAATTACTGCGCGTGGTGCGTGGGAATCGATTCGCAGACACTTTCGTGAAATTAATATTAACGTGAACAAAGATAATTTTACGGTCGTGGGTATAGGTGATATGGGTGGTGATGTGTTTGGGAATGGTATGCTTTATTCACCGCATATTCGTTTAATCGCTGCATTCAACGGGACAGAAATTTTTATTGATCCCGATCCCGATGCTGAAATATCTTATCAAGAAAGATTACGTTTATTTAAAAGCAAAGATTCATCCTGGAAAAATTATAATCCTAAACTCATATCCGTTGGTGGCGGTGTCATTAATCGCGGAAATAAATCCGTTACTTTGACGAGTGCAATGAAAAAATGTTTGGATACTGATCGGACCACTTTGACACCTGATGAATTGGTTCGCGAAATTTTAAAAGCACCCGTTACTTTGTTATATAACGGTGGGATTGGTACCTATGTCAAAGCGAGTTATGAAAAAAATGATGATGTCCTTGATAAAGAGAATGATTTCTGTCGAATCAATGGCAATGAATTGCGTTGTCTCGTCGTTGGCGAGGGCGGCAATCTTGGATTTACTCAACTCGGACGTATAGAATATGCCATGCAAAATGGTTTAATTAATACGGATTTTATCGATAATTCTGCAGGTGCCGATTGTTCAGATCATGAAGTGAATATTAAAATTCTATTAGATAAATTAGAGACCGCCAAAAAAATTACGGCGAAAGAACGTAATGCATTACTTTCCAAAATGAAAGATGAAGTGGCCGATCTCGTGTTAAGAGATAATTATAGTCAAGCATTAACATTAAGTCTTTCTACTTCTCGTTCGGTGAATAATACCGGGCTTTATCAAAGTTTTATGCATTATTTAGAATCATTAGATGAAATGGATCGTGCCGTTGAATTTTTGCCGGATGATAAAAATATCGTAGAAAGAAAAGCCGCAAAATTAGGATTAACCGCACCTGAAATTGCTGTCTTACTGGCATACAGTAAAATTCATATTAAAAATGAAATTTTAAAATCAACACTTCCAGAAGATCCTTACTTTTTTAAAATGCTACAAGAAGAATTTCCAAAAACATTACGAAAAAAATATCATGCTTTCATGAAAAAACATCGGTTGCATCGAGAAATCATTGCCACACAAATGGCGAATAAAATTGTGAATGAAATGGGCGTGACGTTTGTTTTTCGAATTCAATCAGAATTAGGTGCGAAACCCAGTGATGTCATTCGTGCATATGCTATTTCAACACAAATATTTGAATCTGAACAAATTGAACGTTTGATTGAAACGTTAAGTTTTAAAGTTCCCGCAAAATTGCAGTATGATTTGCTGCATCATATTCGTAATCTTATCAATCTTTCGACACGTTGGTTTTTACGCGCCAATCATCTTGATCGAAAAATTACAGATATTATTAAACATTTTTCTTCGCCCATTCAAAAACTTGAGCCATTGGTGCCAGAGCTTGTGAGCGGGAATACGAAACTATATTTACAATCTTTAACCGAAGAATTTATTGCGGCAGGGATACCAAAAGAAACTGCTAAACGTATTGCAACTTATCGTGCGCTTTATATTTTATTGAATGTCATTTCGATTGTAGCACAATATAAATTCGATATATTTGTAACCGCAAGAATGTATTTTGAAATTGGAACGCGATTTAATTTTGTATGGTTCAGAGATCAAATTGCATCAGATTTGCGTGAAGGTCATTGGTATAATCTCGCGCGTTTAACATTGCGAGATGAATTGGATTTATTACAAAAAAAATTGACGATTCTCATTTTACAAAGTCGAAAAAATGAAAAAAATATTAATAAAATGATTGATCATTGGATGGAAAGTCATCCGCGTACCATGACTCGTTGGGAAACCACTTTAGAAATGTTGTTAAGCAGTGCAAATGTCGATTACTCCATGTTTTTTATCGCGCTTCGTGAATTGCAGGATCGGTTGAAGGATTAGTCCAAGACAACCATTTCTCTAACCCCGTCGTCCCGCGGCTTGTCCGCGGGATCCAGAAAACAATTAACGTCGCTCTGGATCCCGCGGACAAGCCGCGGGACGACGGGTTATATTTGTGTTAAAAAAGTCTTTTTTCATGATAATATATCCCAAGCTTGATAAAAACGGAGTTTTTAAAAGTGCGAAAACGGATGTTTATCATGTTATTGGTGCTCGGTATTTTATTCGGCAGCATCATTCTTTATAAATTGTTGATCGGCTTTCTTATCAAAAAAAGCTTAAGCGCAAATCAATCTCCTATTGTTCCCGTCTCTGCGATGAAAGTTGAATACTCAGAATGGCAGCCAAAATTACTGGCAAGCGGCAGTTTGCGCGCGATTAAGGGTGTCAATGTGACGACAGAATTATCTGGTATGGTAAAACAAATATATTTTACCCCCGGAAGCGATGTTACCCTAAATCAAGTATTAGTACAGCTCAATGCAGATACTGAAATTGGTCAATTGCAATCATTACTCGCGCAAGAAGCGCTGGCGAAAATAACGTATGAACGCGATAAAAAACAATTGGCGATTCATGCGGTCAGCCAACAAACCGTGGACACTGACTACCAAAATCTCAAAAGTTTAGACGGTCAAGTCATAGAACAAGCCGCAACGGTTGCAAAAAAAACCATTCGCGCACCATTTACCGGGCGAGTCGGTATTAATAATGTCAATCCTGGGCAATTTTTAAATCCGGGTGACACTGTCACTTCATTGCAAACATTAGATCCTATTTATGTTGATTTTTATATGCCACAACAAACGTTATCGGATTTACGAACGGGATTAACCGTGAATATTGAGTCAGATAATGCAAAAGACATTTTTCATGGAAAAATTACCACCATTAATCCCGCAGTCCAAGTGAATACACGTAATGTTCTCGTAGAAGCGACCGTTTCAAATCCGAAACATTTATTGACACCGGGTGCATTTGTGAATGTCGAAGTTTTAACGGGAAATAGAAAAAATCTTTTGACAATTCCTGAGACCGCCGTCAGTTATAACCCTTATGGAAGTATTGTGTATGTCATCACAAATAAGGGCAAAGATGAAAAAGGTGACAAGCTTATTGTCGAACCTGCTTTTGTGATAACGGGCGAAACGCGCGGTGATCAAGTGGCTATTTTGAAAGGGATAAAGAAAGATGATCTTATCGTCACGAGTGGACAGTTAAAATTGAAGAATGAATCACGCGTGACGATTGATAATAAAGTGGTGCCGACGGATAGTCCTCTTACAACCTCTGCGAACGAGCATACTTGAAATGCGTTTTACTGATATTTTTATTGAAAGGCCTGTACTTGCGATTGTCGTAAGCCTCATGATTTTTGTATTGGGTGTACGCTCGATTGGTCTTTTATCAGTAAGACAATATCCTTATACGCAAAATGCTATCGTGACGGTTTCCACAACTTTTATCGGGGCCGATCCTGACATTGTGGCAGGATTTATTACGACTCCTTTAGAACATTCCATCGCGCAAGCGAATGGTATTGATTACATGACATCATCAAGCACGCAAAGTACCAGTATTATTACTGTTAATTTACGTTTAAATTATGATGCAGAAAAAGCACTTGCGGACATTAATACGAAAGTAAATGCAGTGTTAAATCAGTTGCCTATCAATTCTCAATTACCGGTTATTACTGTGCAAATCGGTCAAACCATTGATGCGATGTACCTTGGTTTTTATAGTAATGTTTTGAAAACTAATCAAATTACCGATTATTTAATTCGTGTGGTCCAGCCTAAGTTGCAAACTATTCCGGGTATTCAGCAAGCAGAACTTCGCGGCGATCAAGAAATTGCGATGCGTGCATGGTTGGATTCGAAAAAATTAGCGGGTTTTGGTTTAGCGGGGAGTGATATTGTGCGCGCCCTCGCAACTAACGATGTCATCTCAGCAGTCGGTCGTACCGATGGCAATATGTCTACGATGAATATTAAGGCGAGTACTAATTTAACGAGAGAAGAAGAATTTCGTCGAATGGTGGTGAAAGCGGACAATGGTGCCATTATTCGTTTGGGAGATGTATCAGATGTATCATTGGGCGCAACGAATTACGACACATCCGTCAATTTTAATGAATTGAAAGCGGTATATATTGGAATTTTGGTTGCTCCCGATGCGAATTTATTAACGGTAATCAATGACGTTAAAAAAATGTTTCCGGAAATTCAAAAACAATTGCCAAAAGGCTTAAATGCGCAAATTGTTTATGATTCCACTGATTTTGTGAATAGTTCCATTAAAGAAGTGATCACGTCCCTCATCGAAGCGCTATTAATTGTGGCAGTGGTTATCTTTTTATTTTTAGGTTCGATTCGATCGGTGAGCATTCCTTTAGTCACCATTCCGCTTTCATTGCTCGGCGCTTTTTTTGTGATGTATTTGTTTGGCTATTCTATTAATTTATTGACGCTCCTCTCATTAGTGTTAGCTATTGGTTTGGTTGTCGATGACGCCATTATTGTGGTGGAAAATGTCCAAAGACACATGGAAGAAGGCGCGACCGCGATTCGTGCTTCTATTCTTGGCGCAAGGGAGCTTGCGAATCCTATTATTGCCATTACGGTGGTTTTGCTTGCGGTATATGTACCGATTGGATTTTTGGGTGGTTTGACTGGCGCAATATTTGTTGAATTTGCATTTACTTTAGTGGGTGCTGTCACCATTTCGGCGATTATTGCTTTGACACTTTCCCCGATGATGAGTTCAAAATTATTGACATCCAATGTTCACCAGGGACGATTGGTTAAATATATTGATCAAAAGTTTGAGCAATTAAAAATAAAATATGAAGGCGCTTTGCAGGATAGTTTGGACCATTTACCCGTGACAGCTGTATTTGCTGTTATTGTTTTAACAAGTATTTATTTTTTATATGCGACTTCAAAACATGAATTAGCACCTGTCGAAGATCAGGGAATTATTATTTCGCAGTTAACGACTGAACCCAATGCTTCATTACATCAAACTGAATTGTATTCCAATGAAGTTTTCAAAATTTATCAATCATTTCCCGAAACGGAACGCGTTTTTCAATTGAATGGTATTAATGGCTTAAATTCCGCGATTGTTGGGATGGGTCTAAAAGCATGGGACAAAAGAAGTCGCACTTCCAATCAATTACAACCTTTGGTGCAAAAAAAATTGAATGGCATAACGGGAGCTATTATTGCGGCATTTCAATTACCTCCTTTGCCCGGTTCGCGCGGAGTGCCGGTGCAATTTGTCATTACGTCAACGGATCCTTTTGATCGATTAAATGAAGTGAACCAAACATTTTTAGATGAAGTGCGAAAAACTGGGATATTTATTTTTACCGATACCGATTTAAAAATTGATAAAGCCCAAACCAATATAGTTTTAAATCGTGATAAAACCGCTGAATTTGGCCTAACTATGAGTGATGTCGCGAGTACATTAGCAGGATTAATAAGCCAGAACTATATTAATTATTTTAATTATAGTGGCCGCTCTTATCAGGTAATTCCGCAATTAGATCGCGATCAACGTTATAATATGAAGCAAATTCTTAATTATTATATTAATACGTCAACCAATCTTTCCATTCCATTTGGAACAATTGCTGATTTAAAAACTATTGTGGTACCAGAATCATTAAATCATTTTCAACAATTAAATTCTGCAACATTATCTGCAGTTCCAGCCCCAGGAGTCACAGATGGGGATGCTTTAAATCGTTTAAATGAAATTGCAGCAAGTATTTTACCACAAGGATATACGATTGATTATGGTGGTCCCTCACGACAATTTATTCAAGAGGGGAATGCGCTGGTTACAACATTTTTCTTTGCGTTAATCGTCATTTTCCTTTCACTTGCTGCGTTGTTTGAAAGTTTTCGTGATCCTGTGATTGTTTTAATTAGTGTACCCATGTCAATTTGCGGCGCACTCATTTTTATTTGTTTAGGGGTAGGAGGCGCGAGTTTAAATATTTATACGGAAGTAGGTCTTGTCACTTTAATTGGCTTAATCAGTAAGCATGGAATTTTAATGGTGCAATTTGCTAATGATTTACAATTGGAGGGATTAGGGAAGCGTGAATCCATTGAAAAAGCGGCAGCCATTCGTTTACGTCCCATTTTGATGACAACCGCTGCGATGGTTTTTGGTGTTATCCCATTAATTACCGCAACCGGCGCGGGCGCCGTCAGTCGTTTTAATATTGGATTAGTGATTGGTACAGGATTAAGTATTGGGACTTTATTTACTTTATTCGTGGTTCCTGCGATGTATATGTTTCTTGCAGAAGATCATTTGAAGAAAAAAGCCATTGTGGATGCGATAAGAAAAGATATGGTGATAGATTAAGTTTTTCCTGTAGATTTTCTTGATTTATCAATTTCTATCGACTAGGATAATGACGTTTTAGAAAAATAATAATAATATTAAAAAAGGAATGTCTATGTTTCCCTCTAATAAGTTAACGCCTTCTGAAATTGAATTAAAAAATAATCTCGTTAAACAAGTTATTTCTTCTGGCCTTGATGATGTTAAGCCCATTAAAATTTCTGTTGAACAAATGACAGAATTTAGAAATGCAATTACACAAGTTTTAATTGAAGAAAAAGTTCCTGCCATTAAACATGATCGTATTATCGATGCATATGTTAAAACTATCGACTTCTATCAATACATGTCGGAAGCTAATACTCGAAAGCTTTTAACAAATCTTGATGAAGCGAAGCAAAATAAATTGTTTGTTGAAAATCAAAAATTACCTGCAGAAATTGATCGTCTGTTTAATCAAGTGGGCTATCCGCAACAAGGTGCAGCACATCAAAAAATTAATGATCGTGTTTTAAATATTCCAGTATTTAAAGATGTCCTTGCGAATTTTGCAAAAGTTATCGCGAAAGAAGCGGTGGAAAAAGCTAATGAACCTTCGCCGATGAGATTCGGTCGGGGGTAGCTGTTATCAACTATGTCATGCCAGCATGCTTAAAGGTGGCATAAAAACATGCTGGCATGACAGATTTCTTATTTCGCGACACTGACCAAATATATACTCATGTTTTCAAGCAACGTTTTTCTTCGCACCTAATCCACCCACCACCCAGCGCCTGATATAACGCAGCAGTATCAGCATAGCGCGCGGTCTCAGCTTTAATGCGCGCGATCACCGTTTGTTGATATTGTTGTTCAGCAGTCAGCAACGCCAAATAATCCACGCCGCCTAATCGATATTGTCCTTGAATTAATCGTAAATTCTCGCTCGCTGAGTTTTCTGCATTGACGTTTGCTTGATAAGCTTTTGCATCATATTCAATGGCGCGCAAGCTATCTGCGACATTTTGAAAAGCCGTCAGCACCGTTTGACGATATTGTTGAAAAGCATTTTGATAAGCGGCAATAGCTGCGCGTCGCTGTGAGATTAGCGCACCTCCTTGAAAAAGCGTTTGTCCGAGATTAGCGCCATAATTCCAAATATTATTGATTGGATTAATGAGATTACTCAGGATTTCAGATTCATAACCCCACATTGCGCTAATGGTTAATTGCGGAAATAAATTTGCAGTGGCGACCCCGATATTTGCACTTGCAACATGTAATAATGCTTCACTTGCCTGAATATCCGGTCTTTCGCGAACTAATGTAGAAGGAAGTGTGACAGGTAGTTTTTCTGGTAAATGTAATTTTTTAAGATCTATCAGCGGAATTGTCGTTTCACTTGGCAATTTTCCTATTAATACAGCAAGTGAATGTTGGGTGATCGCGAGATTTTTTTCTAAAGGCGGTAGCGTTGCCTTAGTCTGATCGACTAATGTTTCTTGTGTTAAAACAATTTCTTTGGAAATCCCACCTAATTCAAACTGCTTTTGAAGTATATTTAATTGTGATGAAAATGCTTCAATTAAGCTTTTCGTTGCATCAATTTGCGCTTGTAAGGCACTCGCAGTAATGGCATTCGTTACAATATTTGAGGTGAGGGTAAGATAAGCTGCGATCAATTCATATTTTTCAAAATCCACATTAGCGCGCGACGCTTCCACTTGTCGTCGCAAAGCACCCCAAATATCAAGTGTATAACTGAGACTGACGGTTGCATCATAAAGATTAAACATGGAGTTCGATTTCGATTGCGTATCACCAAATTCTTGACCCGAAAACTGCTGTCTTTCTCCTGAAAATTGTCCGGTAATTTGAGGTAATAATAACGTACCAAACTGCGCTTTATAATTATCATATGCTTGGCGTAATGTGGCTCTTGCAGCTAGAATATTTGGGCTATGGCGAATTCCTTCGTTGACTAGATAATTAATTTCTTTGGAATGATAAATTTCCCACCAATCATTTTCGACATGTTGTCCGATAATAAATTCTTCTGACTTACCTGCCTCCCCTTTCGTTGCCACGGTTTTGGTGGGTAATGGTTTTTTCGTATATTTTTGTGTGGGCGGGGCGGCGGGCGGATGAAAATCTGGGCCCATCATACATGCGGATAATATGCTAAATACTAATAATAAAAGGAAATTTCGCATGTAGACATCCTGTTCCATCAGAGTCTTCCGTCATTAACTATGTCATGCCAGCATGCTTTCCGCTTCCATCCAGTGGGCATGTAGCGAAGACGCTTGGATGCCAACTGAAAGCGCGCTGGCATGACAAATGTTGCAACAAGTTATTCTAGATTACCATTGCTATTTTGTCGATCTACGGTCATAACCTGCTCAATTTTCAAAGATTAATAAATAATTTTTATTTAGCTTGTATGTAACCCCCTCTTTCTTATAGAATAGCGCCGTTATTATTGCGGGGTGGAGCAGCCTGGTAGCTCGTCGGGCTCATAACCCGAAGGTCGTTGGTTCAAATCCAGCCCCCGCTACCAAGTTTGAAGCCAAAATAAGAAAACCCCGGCCGGGGTTTTTTTGTTTGTTCTTGAAATGGGCATTGGGCCCTTTTTTTTTATCAGTTATACTATTATGAAAAATGTTGCGACAACATTAAGCGAGCGACTAAGGTCGCTGGTGAATGCGATGGGTTATGAATTTGTTGGCTGCGAACTGCAAGGTCAAAGCCAACATGCTGTATTACGTATTTATGTCGATGGTGAGAAGGGTGTAACACTCACAGATTGTTCTAAAATTAGCCAACAAGTGAGCGCGGTGTTGGATGTGGAAGACCCCATACAGGGATCATATGCACTAGAAGTGTCTTCCCCTGGGTTAAATCGACCCTTATTTGAAATTGCACATTACCAAAAGCAAATCGGTAATCGCATAAAGGTACGTGTAGGCGCAAACGTCCACAATCGCCGAAACTTTGCGGGCGTATTATTGCGCGTGGAAGGAAGCGATATACATCTTTTAGTTGAAGGTGTTGAGATAGTGTTGCCTTTTTCTGACATAGAAAAGGCGAATGTAGTAGCAGACATCCGCTTAAAGTGAGGTTGGCATTATGAATAAAGAAATCTTGTTAGTTGTGGAAGCAGTTTCCAACGAAAAAGGCGTGGAAAGTGAAGTTATATTCGAAGCTATTGAAGCTGCGTTGGAAATGGCAACTAAAAAACGCGCAGGCCTTGATGTTGATGTAAAAGTGACAATTAATCGCAAAACAGGTGATTATACCACCGCACGTCGTTGGCAAGTGGTTGCAGAAACGGAAGAGGAATCAGAAGACTTTAACGAATTGACAGAAATGACCTTGAGTGAAGCGAAAAAACGTAATGCCGCTATTCAAGTAGGTCAATTTATTGAAGAGCCCATGGAATCTGTCGACTTTGGTCGTATTGCAGCCCAAAAAGCTAAGCAAGTTATTGTACAAAAAGTATTAGAAGCAGAACGTGCGCAAGTCGTTAACGCTTACAAAGAACGTTTGGGGCAGCTCGTGACAGGTGTCGTGAAGCGTGTCACGCGCGAATTTGTATTACTTGATTTAGGTAATAATGCAGAAGCGGTTTTATCCCGAACCGATATGATTCCTCATGAAGCAATGCGCATGGGTGATCGGGTTCGTGCATACCTTGCCGAAGTTCGGACAGACCTTAAAGGTCCTCAAATGGTCTTAAGCCGTACACGACCCGAAATGTTAATTGAGTTATTCAAAATTGAAGTACCCGAAATTGGCGAAGAATTGATTGAAGTAAAATCTGCTGCGCGAGATCCTGGGTCACGTGCTAAGATCGCGGTCAAAACGAATGACGGTCGCATCGATCCTATCGGCGCATGTGTTGGTATGCGTGGTGCGCGTGTGCAAGCGGTTTCTAGCGAATTAGGTGGTGAGCGCGTCGATATTGTGTTGTGGGATGATAATCCTGCGCAGTTAGTCATCAATGCCATGTCACCTGCAGAAGTTGCATCAATTGTGGTGGATGAAGATAGTCACACCATGGATATTGCAGTGAAAGAAGAACAATTAGCGCAAGCCATCGGACGAAATGGTCAAAATGTCCGTTTAGCGAGTGATCTTACAGGATGGAAATTGAACGTGATGACCGAAAGCCAAGCAAAATCAAAATCAGTACAAGAAGCAGAAAGTATTTTGCAATTTTTTAAAGATAAATTAGGTATTGATGACGATATTGCGACAGTGTTAACAGAGGAAGGTTTTACCACATTAGAAGAAATTGCGTATGTGCCTATTCAAGAGATGCTGGATATCGAAGGATTTGATAAGGCGTTAGTAGAGACTTTGCGTGAACGTGCAAAAGCTGCACTCTTAACCAAAGCGATTGCAGAAGAACAACAACTAGAAGGAGCTGAACCCGCGGAAGATTTACTCGAGATGGAAGGGATGAATAGGCATTTAGCCTATGTACTCGCCAATCATGGCATCATTACGCGCGAAGATTTAGCTGAACAATCCGTTGATGATTTGCTTGAAATCGGCGAGATTGAATTGGATGAGCAAAATGCAGCTAAATTGATTATGACAGCTCGAAAGCCATGGTTTGATGATCAAGCCTGAGAATCGAGTGAGGAGTTTCGATGGTTAAAAATGATATGGTGAACGTACAAGAGAAAAAGGATCCGACAAGATCTCCCAAAAAAAGAGGAGTATCTGTTGCTGATTTTGCGAAGGAATTAAGAATTCCGATCGATCGTTTATTCGTACAATTTAAAAATGCGAATATTAAAATCGAAAAAGAAGACGATATTGTATCTGAAAAAGAGAAACAAGAATTATTACGTTATTTGCAGCAACATCATGGTGGCAAGTCTGATGCGCAACCTGAAAAAATTATTTTGCGACGTGCAAAAACGAGCGAAATAAAGGTTGCAGGGACACAAGGCGAGAAAAAGACAATTTCAGTACAAGTTCGTAAAAAACGTACCTTCATTAAAAGACCGCTTCTTGAAGAAGAGGCAGCTAAATCCAAAGTATCAACGATTCCGTCAAAATCAGAAGTCATTGAAATCACAGAAATCCCACCCGTTGAAGTGGCTGCAGAATCCACACCTCTCGTGGAAGTCGTACCAATTGTTGCAGAAGTGCCTATGGATGCGTCTCCCATTGAAGTCGTCAGCACAGAAGTGGTCACAGAAGCGCCGGCAAAAGTTGAAGAAAAGAAACCTGGCATTGCGGAAAAACCAAAACCCAAGGGTAAAGCTAAACCCATGACTAGCAACACGAGTGAATCCGAAGAATCCGAAAGCGATCGCCAAAAAAGAAAGAAAAAGGGTGCTGGCGGTAGAGGACGAGATGATGCACATAAATACGACGCTATCTTAGGAAAGCGCGCTAATTTAGGTGCAGTGTTACGTTCCGGTGAAGAAGATGAGCCACATCGCCGAAGACGTGGTGGTCGTTCACGTAAAGCGATGGTGGGTGTCCAAGCATTTAATAAGCCAGTTGCACCGCAGATTCATGAAGTTGCGATTGCCGAAACGGTTAGCGTTGCTGATCTTGCTCAAAGAATGTCAGTTAAAGCGGCTGAAGTCATCAAAGTCATGATGAAGATGGGCGCGATTGTTACGATTAATCAAGTGATTGATCAAGAAACCGCAATTTTAGTCGTCGAAGAAATGGGCCACAAGGTTAAGCTCGTCAGTGCTTATGCATTAGAAGAATCTTTAGCCAAAAGTATGGAAGTGACGGGAGAAGGTGTATCTCGCGCACCTGTCGTTACTATCATGGGCCACGTTGATCATGGTAAAACCTCTCTTTTAGATTACATTCGTCGCACCAAAGTGACGGCGGGTGAAGCCGGAGGTATTACGCAGCATATTGGTGCTTATCATGTCGAAACTGAAAAAGGCGTGATTACCTTTTTAGATACACCAGGCCACGCGGCATTTACCGCAATGCGTGCGCGTGGTGCTAAATTAACCGATATCGTCGTACTCGTGGTGGCTGCAGATGATGGCGTCATGCCGCAAACTGCTGAAGCAATCAATCACGCGAAAGCTGCCGGCGTACCGATGGTGGTTGCCATTAACAAAATTGATAAACCAGAAGCGGATATCGATCGCGTCAAAAATGAATTGTCTAAACATGGCTTGATCCCAGAAGAATGGGGTGGTGATACGATGTTTATGCCGATTTCTGCGAAACAAGGCACTGGCATTGAACAATTGTTGGATTCTATTTTAGTACAAGCAGAAATATTGGAATTGAAAGCGGTCGCAGATGCGCCTGCACGCGGTGTTGTGATTGAATCTCGTTTGGATAAAGGTCGCGGTGCTGTTGCAAGTCTTCTCATTCAACAAGGTACCTTGCGTAAAGGTGATTTAATTCTTGCGGGATTTGAATATGGTCGTGTTCGTGCATTACATGACGAAACCGGTCAATTTGTCGAAAGTGCAGGACCTTCTTTACCTGTCGAAATTTTAGGATTATCCGGAACACCGAATGCGGGCGATGAATTTATGGTGGTGATGGATGAAAGACGTGCGCGTGAAGTTGCACTCTTCCGTCAAGGTAAATTCCGTGAAATTAAATTAGCACGTCAAAATGCTGCAAAATTAGAAAATATTTTGCAACGCATGGGTGATGACCAAAACGATAGTACTTTAAATATCGTCTTAAAAGCAGATGTTCAAGGATCTGCGGAAGCATTATCGCAAGCGTTATCAGAAATTTCGGTACCAAAAGTCAAAGTCAAAATTATCTCCAGTGGTGTTGGGGGCATTAACGAAACCGATGTGAATTTGAGCGTGGCATCGAATGCTATCATCATCGGCTTTAACGTTCGTGCTAACACGGAAGCGCGTAAATTAATTGAAGCAGAAGGTGTTGATCTTCATTATCACAGCATCATTTATGAAGTAATTGATGAAGTGAAACGTGCAGTGAGTGGATTCCTCGCACCGGAAATTCAAGAAAAAATTATTGGCCTTGCAGAAGTGCGCGATGTATTCCGTTCTTCCAAAATTGGAGCGATCGCGGGTTGTATGGTTCTTGAAGGTGTCGTTCGAAGAAACAATCCTATCCGGGTATTGCGTGATAATGTGGTCGTTTTTGAAGGAAGTTTGGAATCCTTACGTCGCTTTAAAGATGACGTCACAGAAGTTCGCAATGGTATGGAATGTGGTATCGGTGTGAAAAGTTATAACGATATTAAACCGGGTGATCAAATAGAAGTATTTGAAAAAATTGAAGTAAGAAGATCAATCTAATGCCAAAAAATCGTAATCGTCCGCAACGTGTTGCGGATTTAATTCAAGCAGCTCTCGCTAATATTTTACAGCGAGATGCTAAAAATCTACGTTTTGGTTTAGTGACTATCATTAGTGTCACCGTCGCGCATGATCTTTCTTTTGCGAAAGTGTACGTCAGTGTACTGGATGAATCTAAAGCAGTAGAAACCGTCAAAGCTTTAAATCATTCAGCAAAATATTTTCGTACCGCACTCGCAGGTGCTGTGAAACTTCGTATCGCACCAGAACTCAAATTTATCTATGATGATTCTATCGTTCGTGGTTCACGTATTACTTCATTGATCAATGAGGCTTTAGATAAAAAATAATGCAGAAAAATTTGAACGGTATCTTTTTATTAGATAAACCTTTAAATGTTAGTTCGAATCATGCTTTACAACGTGTCAAACGTTTGTTTCATGCAAAAAAGGCAGGTCATACTGGAAGTTTAGATCCACTCGCGACCGGAATGCTGCCGATTTGTTTTGGAGAAGCCACGAAATTTTCTCAGTTTTTATTAGAATCCGACAAAAGTTACCTTGTCACGGCAACACTTGGAATAAAGACAGCCACCGGTGATTCTGAGGGTGAAGTAATAGCTGAAAGACCCGTTGAAAATATTTCCAGAGAAAAAATCGAATCCGTTCTGCAACAATTTAGGGGAGTTATTCAACAAATTCCTCCTATGTATTCCGCAATCAAATATCAAGGCAAACCGCTTTATTCTTTAGCACGAAAAGGAATCGAGGTCGAAAGAAAACCCCGCGAAGTCAATATTTATGAGCTTTCCTTACAAGATGTCGGTGAAAAAAGTTTTTCCCTCGAGATTCATTGTAGTAAAGGCACTTATGTTCGTACTTTAATTGAAGATATTGGAGAGGAGTTGCAATGTGGTGCACATGTTTCACAATTGCGCCGTCCATTTGTCAATCCTTATCAACAGCATAAAATGTATACTTTTGAGGAAATTGAGTCGTTCACGGAATCTGCGTTAGAAAATACCCTCCTGCCGGTAGAAACTTCTCTCAATGCTTTTCAAGCCATAAAATTATCAACTTCAGCCGCTTTTTATATGCGGATGGGACAACCTGTCATGGTGTCACAGTTACATTACAAAGGTTTGGTGCGAATGTATTCGGACAACGATCGCTTTTTAGGCGTGGGTGAAGTGTTGGATGATGGTCGCGTTGCGCCGAGGCGGTTGGTCAAAACTTCGTGATGCTAGAGCGTAGAATGTAGGGTGGATTAGGCGTTTTTTTGAGTTGTATTCATCTTTTTAGCCCTGTCATGCCAGCATGCTTTAAGCTGGCATCCAGCTGAGCCCTTCTGGATGCCAGCTTAAAGCATGCTGGCATGACAGAATGGTTTCATATTACCGCCTAACCCCCAAACTCTTCGTCTCCTCCGGCTGTGGCTTTTCTATATTTTCAATGAGTGCCTCTAATTCTGATACTTTTTTTTGATAATGATTTAGTATCGATGTCTGCACATATGGGGGAACAATACCGCCACAGCCACCCATTCTTGAAATTGCTTTTGATGATTGAATAGACAATTGTTGTGCTTTCACCATCCCTTTTGCAGTTTCTAATTCATTTTTTAAAAGAGAGAGCGTTGCCGATTCTAAATCATTTAATCTCGTTTCGATTTCTTGCGATTCTTCTAAATTTTTTATTTGACGCTCTAAATCTTCCGCTTCTTTTTTATAGATACCTAATAATTTCGTCCGAAGGGAGGAAGGAATAAAACCATCCGTACCACCTGTTTTAACGTTTTCACTGGATTTTTGAAGGGATCTTTCTTGAGCTGCAATACGTTCTTTAGTACTAACTAATTTTTTTGTAAGTTCATTAATTTTATTTTCTCTATCGCTTAACATTTTTATTTCCTTTTTATTTGTTATTAATTCCAAAATCACTCAAAGTTTACAAGATAATTTCTATCATAGTCAATCTCCCGTTATCCCCCACTGACCGGGGGTATAGTGTCATGCCAGCATGTTTTTAGCTGGCATCCAGGAGGGTTTATTGAATGTCACGGAACTCGCTCCCCCGCGAAATGCATTTTTCAACTGAAAAAAATTCTGTTCTCGATAAACATCGTGATATCGTCGATTCACATTTTTATGATGTTGAAATAGTGCAACATAGAGTAATGGAACAATCAAAAAACTCGTAAAACCCGCTAAAATCACTTTCCAATTGCAAGAAACTTTTGGTGGTGGGTTTAAATAATTATTAATAACTTCAAATGTTTTTGGATTTTTTTCTACAATACAAAATGGAATATTACATTCATCTAATTCATTTTTTCGTTTATTAATTAACGTTAAAAAAATTTCAACCGATGGATGCACGGGATTACCAAACGCACCGCATCCTGGTAGAACAAAAATAATATAGGGTTTTTTCCCACGTTTTGATTCAATAATTGCTTGATCACATTGTAAATTAACACCCACCTTCACCATTTTGTCATAAGTATGATAATTTTCAGGATGACGCAAAATCGGATCTCTCGAACATAATTTATCTGGCATGCCTTCAAATATTCGAAGATCAGGCGCAGCTCCCTGGATCACGACAATCATGCGATCAAATTTATCCTCTTTTATTTCATTTTTAAAATCAAAAAAAGTTTTTAATTTTGTATGATGAAATAAAAGATGGCTGTAATTTCCTTTTTCGGGAAGGACTTCATATGCTTTATTTTGTATATCAAAATGTATGGGTTCTGCTTTTTTTTCTTTCTGTTCCATTCCAGTTTGAGATAAAAAATCTTCTAAAAATGTTGTTGAATTGATATAGGTATCTGGATTTAACGCGTTAAGAATTTTTTTAATCATGACAAGACACGCGCGTAAGTATCGCCGTTGATATTGTTTTTTATTTTTTTCTTTGAAATGGCATAACATATCAAACATCGAAGAAGTATGACGTGCAATTTCTTCTTCCAACGATCCTTTCGAATATTTGGCCGATCCGTCACGATTGGAATTAGCGGCATTATTCACAACTGGAATAAAACCTTTTTGTAAAATTGTCGTGATGACTTCTATAACATCACCATTAATAAGTACATTATTTTCATGCGGTAAGGGATATTTCTCCTCAGGAATGAAATGTTCAGTTTCAAGAAATATTTCTTTTTCATCATCTTGTAAAGCTTTAATTTTTTTTCGATATTCATGATTTTTCGGGAGCCAATTCATAATTATTTCATCACCCATCTCCTGCCACGTTTGGTCTTTAGGCTCGACGGGTTTTTTATTTGACGAATAATTTTTATCGATAATATTGTCAATAAGAAAATCAAGTTCATTTCTCTCTTTGATAAATATTTCTATATGATCGTTTAATTCATCTATTGTCATTTTTGATTGTGGGTACATTGATTTTAAAAGACAAACCAAAAAATACATTTGTTTATACCAATATTCTCTTCTCGCTTGTAAATCTTCTTCGCTCCATTTTTTGGAAAGAATGGCATGATGATGTAGCAAAGCTCTTAAATGACGGTTTTTTCCTAAGGTTGGTGATGAAATATCATCGCTATCGGTCATTGCTAATTTGAGAAATGGGTACGGTACTTGAAGGCCATGTTTTATTCTTGCATTAGTCATCTCTATTCCTTTAGGTTCTTATTACTATTCAGTTCATGTCATGCCAGCATGCTTTAACAGAGGTATCCACACAACCGTCGTCCCGCGACTTGTTCGCGGGATCCAGAGCGGCATTGCAGGCTTTCTGGATCCCGCGAACAAGTCGCGGGACGACGAGTTCTTTGACTTGTAGAGACCTCTGATGCTTTAAGTTGGCATGCCAGATTCTTTAAATTTGGCAAAATTTTTGTCTAAATTGCACCATATTTTTACTGACAAAGCAACAAGGGTTTAAAATAGATCTTTTTTTCATCAATGCACATAATAATTTTAAGAAAATCTTAAGCAAATTAGCATACATTAAAAAAATAACACTAAAAAAATCGTGTCCTATACATCGAGGAGGTATATATGACTTACGATCAAATTAATGTAATTCAGCAATTAAATCATTATTTAAAATCTCAAAAAAGATCGATGGTATTAACCCATGGATTTTGTCATGGATTAACATTACTTTGGCTTCATCACATGTCTTTCCATAATGAAAATTGGTTTTATCACACCATCAAAAAAATTATTCGCGGACCTTTGCATGAAGATTCAGATGTTGAAAAATTCTTAAATCATATGGAATGGCTACAAAATCCCGAAAAATATGTCAATGGATTGCGACAAATGGATATGGAAAGCACGATGGAAAAACAAATTGAGTTACGATTTTCAGGAATTTTCTCCATAAAAGAATTGAAAAGAGTTTTAAAAATGACAATTGCAGAAAATAAAATGATAGTCCTTTCCGGATCTTCACATACCATCGGGGTTTTGCAACGAGATCACATTTATTATATTTATAATCCTAACGCAAAAGGGGGAATTGCAAAAAAAGTTTCGTCGTTAAGAAAATTACATGCAAAAATTTTGAGATATTTATATGAATTTTCTGATGAAACGGATTATTTATCTCTCATCGTTCATGTGATTGATAACCAAAATAGTGAAAATCCAGACAATTCTGCAGAAAAATCTACACGAAAAAAATTATTACATTTTATTTTTCTTCGAAAAAATTATGTCGATCGAACCGATGATGAAAAAATATCTCCATTATATCTTGCGACAGAAAGTCATGATGCGGATTTAGTCAAAAAATTATTAAAAAAAAATGCCCCACCAAACATTGCGACTTTAGACGGACGGTTGGCGTTATTACATGCGAGTTATTCGGGATATCAGAGAATTGCGAAATATCTTTTAGAGTACGGTGCAGAACCTGACATGGAGGGAAGAGAGGGTACGCCGCTATTTGTCGCGAGTTTTTACGGGCATGTAAAAGTTGTGAAAACACTTTTGAATTTTGGGGCCGATGTGAATAAAGCAGATCGTGATGGAGAAACAGCGATTTTTGCAGCGATCGAAAATAATCATCCCGAAATTATCCAACTATTATTAGCAAACCATGCAAATATTCATCATCGACGAAAAAATGGCGAAACACCGATAGATGTTGCACTTAAGGCTAATAATGAAAATATTTTAACGTTATTAACGAAAAAAAATTATTCGCAGCAATTTTTTGCAGAGGCTAGTGAAGACAAAAAGTTCACTAAGCCTGATGTAAATAACCGTCGTCCCGCGATTTATTCGCGGGATCCAGAGAGGTAGAAATGTAGGGTGGATTAGGCGTTTTTTGCCGTAATCCACCTTTTTTAATGGATGATATATTTTGGTGGATTACGTCGTAAAAAACACGACTAATCCACTCTACAACTGGATCTTGCAGCCTTGGTGGATTTTATACTAGTCAAATGTTGACACGCACCCCGCGTCCCTGTTAGCTTTTCAGGTCCTATTGATGGAGATTTTATGAATTTTAAACGCACAATAACTCCAATTGGTCTCTTATTCGCAGGTATTGGCAGCATTATCGGCTCAGGTTGGCTTTTTGGACCCCTATACGCCGCCCAAATTGCGGGGCCTGCCGCGATTGTGTCTTGGATAATCGGCGGAGTATTAATGATTATCATTGCACTGACATTCGCTGAGCTTGGCAGCGCCTTCCCTGTCGCTGGTGGTATGATTCAGTTTGCGCAATACAGCCATGGACCCTTGCTCTCCTTTCTGATTGGATGGATGGTTTGGATTTCAAGTGTTGCGGTCGCGCCAGTCGAAACGCTTGGCATTATCCAATATCTTGCAAATTACATTCCTGGGTTGATGGAAACAAGCTCCGGCGTTCATCTTTTAACATATTTAGGCATGTTTTTAGCGGCTATGATTATGTTTTTGATGTGTTTTTTAAATTTTTATGGCGCACAATTTTTTAGTCGTTCCAATAGCATTATTACGGCAATTAAATTAATTGTTCCTATCATGACGGTTGTCATTTTATTAAAATTAAATTTTGAGCCGTCGCATTTTTCCGACGAAAAAACGGGAGGTTTTGCACCATTTGGTTGGCATGGCATTTTAGCCGCATTGCCCTTAGGTGGCGTTATTTATTCATTTATTGGCTCAAACACCGTTTTACAATTGGCAGGTGAGACCAAAAATCCACAACGTAGCATTCCGCTCGCACTCATCGGTTCCATGATTTTTTGTATCTTTTTATATGCATTTTTGCAAATGGCTTTTATCGGTGCGGTTTCCCCTGAGGCGTTTGCATCAGGTTGGAATAAATTACATTATGAAGGAGATACCGGACCTTTTAGCGGTTTGATCGCAGCGCTCGGTTTAAGTTGGTTTATTGTGATCATTTACGCGGATGCATTAATTTCTCCATTTGGCACAGGATTTGTTTTTACCGCATCGACCGCGCGTATTAGCTATGGTTTGAGTCAAATTGGTTTTTTACCGAAGACGTTATTACGACTCACGCAAAAAGGTGTGCCGTTACGGAGCATATTTTTAAATTATTTAGTCGGTTTATTATTATTTTTACCATTCCCAGCCTGGCAAAAACTGGTGAGCTTCATCATTTCCTGTTTTATTCTTTCATACATTATTGGACCGATTGCATTAATAGGTTTGCGAAAAAGTCAGCCGGATACGCCGCGGCCTTTTTTCTTGCCTTTTGCGAATGTGATTTCTCTTACTGCATTTTATATTTGTAATCTTTTAATATTTTGGACGGGATGGGAAACGGTTTCACGAATGATGATTGCATTAAGTATCGGATTACTGTTTTTTGCGGGCTTCTGTTATCGTCACAAAAATAATTTGTGGTGGAAAGAGTGGAGAGGCGCATGGTGGATTTTGCCTTATTTTTCCATTTTGACTTTATTTTCTTATTTAGGATCATTTGGAAACGGTAAAAATATTTTAACGTTCGGATGGGATTTTTTATACGTATTTGCGCTGACATGTGTCATCTTTTATGCGTTCAAAAAACCGCGAAAAATTATATAATGTATTAATTTAAACGCTGTCATCCTGAGCGAAGCGAAGGATCTCCTGAAACTGACAAAGATTCTTCGCTTCGCTCAGAATGACAAATAGAGAAATTTTCATGAAATTACTTGAAACGGATATTGCAATTGTTGGCGGTGGTATCGCCGGATTATGGTTGTTCAATCGTGTGAAACAACAAGGATTTTCTGCGATTTTGCTAGAGTCTGATGCGTTAGGATCAGGTCAAACCATAAAATCGCAAGGCATTATTCACGGTGGTATGAAGTATGCTTTGCTTGGCGAGATGACAGAAAGTGCGCGAGCATTAAATAACATTCCAAATATTTGGCGCGCATGTTTGGAGGGAAATGGAGAGATTGATTTATCGAGTGTATCCATTTTATCTTCCGCGCAATATTTATGGACCACTTCGATTTTGTCAAAATTTGCCGGGATTTTTGCAAGTAAAACATTAAAGAGTGATACGAAAAAATTAGAAAAACATGAGTACCCTGAAATTTTTCGGAGCCCCCTTTTTAAAGGCGAGGTATATGCACTCGACGAAATGGTATTGGATGCACGCGAAATTGTTCAAGCACTTGCTGAACCTTATCGAGAATACATTTACAAAATGGATCCGCTGCATGATATTTCGCTTGATGAAAATGACCACATTATTTCGTTAAAAACAAGCGATGGCATTACGATAAAGGCGCAAAAATATATTTTTACGGCTGGCAGTGGTAATGAACAGCTCTTGAAAAAACTTAAAAATTCCCCCCTCGCCATGCAAAAAAGACCATTGCACATGGTAATGGTAAAACATGATATTGCTACACCTGTGTATGGACATTGTTTAGGTTTAAGTGCATTACCAAGGTTAACTATCACCACGCATCGCATTTCTTATGATAAATATATTTGGTATATCGGTGGGCAAATTGCAGAAGCTGGGGTAAAACGCGATAGGGTTGCACAAATCGACGCGACTAAAAAAGAATTGCAAGAATTATTCCCATGGTGCGATTTATCTCGTGCGGAATACTCAAGTTTTTTTGTTGATCGCGCAGAAAATAAAGAGCCAGATGGTAGCCGTCCCGCGCATTGTTATTTCAAAGATTTTGGCAACATCATCGTCGCATGGCCAACGAAGCTTGCTTTTGCGCCACAATTAGCCGCAGAAATTTTAAAACAATTGAATATAACACCCGCCGATTGTCATCTTGATGACAATGTTTTGTTGCCAAGACCCAACATTGCAAACCTTCCTTGGGAAAGTATGTTTTAAATTTTTAATTTCAACTGTTGATTTTCTTCTAAGTTTAAATGAAAGCTCGCCAATTCTTCTTTGGGCACAAGATAAGGTGAAATACCTATCGGCACAGGCGGTTTTCGATTCAATATCGATACATCCAATTCGATGTGCCGTTGTATGAGAGCTGGATCGATAGTATTTAATTGTAGTTGGGTAATGGGTTCTTTAGAGTAACCCAATGTGAGATGTGGTACAAAATCAGGTTGTTTGGGAATGACAATGCCATATTTCTTAAATAATTGTATGCAACTTTGATAAATTCGATGTAATTGATCTCTCGGTTCAATTTCCAAACTTATAAATTTATTTGTATTATATTCTAGTCCAAGCGCACTAATTTTCGTAAAGAGAACTTTTGTGGGTAGTGAACAAAGTGCAAAAATGATTTGTAAATCTTTAATGAGACTTTGTCTTAATTTTTCATCATTAAGCTTTAAGTCTTCTACAAAAAACAATGAAATATGTGGTTGCGAAAGCAATTCTTTGCTCGGCTTAAAAGTTTTGATTTTCGATGTTATTTTTTTTGCGAAAGCATGAAGATATTTATTATTTTTGCAGCGAATCAGTAGGCCATAAGAATAAGGGATCGTATCTGTAGGCGTGTTGCTGAGTGCTTTTGCTACCGCTCGCACCATTTCAGATTTAAAGAATCCTAGTTGTTGATGCGAAGATGGTTGTATTGGCCCGCCAACGTTCGTCATGCAGGCAGGCTTAAGCGCTGTATTTTTTTTCTCTACGGGTGAAGCTAAATTATCTTTGTCATCCCCGTGAAGACGGGGATCCATTTGGTTGGATTCCCTCTGGAGTTTATCCCCAAATGTTTTTATTGGGGATGGGCATGACATACTATTTTGCGATACCGACGGTATATCTATGGTAGGACCTGCGGATGAAGCAGATTTTTCTTCTTCTGTTAATTTTGTCTTTAATTTTGGTTTTCGCTTTTTCTTCTTGCTGGATTTTGCAACGGTATCTCTCTCTTCGTCATCTAAAATTTCTACGACATTATTTTGAGGCGTTGGTTCTACAGGTATAGCATCCTGTTTTTTTTCTACGGGTTGTTTTATAACAGGTGCAGTTTTTGACGTTTTTTTTCTACGATTTTGTGGTTGAAGAATGCGTTGTAATGTCGCGATTTTATCATTCACGCCTCGTAATTCTTTATCCATCGTAATAATGTATTCATTTATTTTAGCAATATCATCTAGCGACGCTTTATCGACTAATTTCTTAAGATTAGCTAATTGATCCGAATATTTTTTTATCGATTGGTTTTTTGAAAATAGATGCGCTTGTTGTAATTTTTTATTTTGTTTTATTTCAGCTTCTTTATAAAGTGTTTTTAAGATATTAACTTGATCGGAATTTTCTTGATACTTTTTATAAAAGTCATTTTGTATGGTTATAAATGGGAGTGCTATTTCATCTCGCAATTGTTGTAATGAACGATCCAACGGAGGATCGAATTCATTTTTTACATTTTGCAATTTTCTTAAAACAATTTATTTTTCATGCATATTATTATTTTTAATAAAAACAACATACAACGTTTGAAATTCATTTATGGTATGTTTGATATGACCATCTTTGCTTGGAGACTGTTGAAGCACTTGAATGCTCTTTTTAATATAACTATTTAATACCGCTTCGTGATTCTCTAATTTTTTTTCAATAGTTTCATTCAATGCCGTTGATTGAAATTCTTTTTTTAGTGCAGTAAAACTTTTATGATGTTCAATCGGGGAAAATTTATCAAATTTGCGAATCTCATGCGATAAAGATATTTCAAGATTTTTGGTTTCTGGTTTTTGAATGCTTTTGATGGGTGTTTTTAATCCTTTAAGCTTTAACTCTAATTCATTTCTAATTTGAATCAATGGATTTCCAAGAATTTTTTTAAATTCAATCTGTTGTTTTAATTCATGATGAAAATTTTTAGCCGCGAGATAAAATTTATGGTCTTCTTGGACGAATCTTTCTATTTCTTCTGACGTCAATATACCTTGAAAATGAAACTCATATGGGTGTCCTGATTTTTCGAATGATTTACCGTATTTCAAAAATTTATCTAATGAATAAGATATTTGAAAATCATCTACCATCACTATGACATTTTTTAGATTTTCTTTATATTTATATTCAAATTTCGCTATAGAATGCTTATCACCCATGCGAATGTTGTTAGGACCATTAAACATGACCATTAAATCTTGCAAATCTGCAGGCGGAAGAAAAAAAGATATGGGTCTTTGATATTTTTTTATGATTTTAAAAACAACAATAACCAAAAACCATGTCGCATCGATTACTTTTTGGTGCATATGCATATGAGCTATATAGAAAAAATAATAAGGATTAAAAGCATCAATATTTTTATATTTAAGAAAATAGCGCACTTCCTTATGGTAAGCACTCATCGTCCTAGAAGCTTCAATACTATTGTTCTCGTCTAAAGCTTTATAATCACCACGGTTTATTTCATTTTTCATTTCTATTAAAGCTAACTTTAAGGCATCACGAAAAAGTAAATATTCTTCGAAATCCACGGGGGATTTACTTTTTAGTTTAATTTCTTCTTCTAAAGGTAAGCCGGGGGGATATAGATCAGTGATTTTTTGTGCTTGATCTTCTTTTTTTTGTTTTTGATCTTGGTCTCTATCTTTATCTCTATTCGTATGCATAATATTTGTTTCTACATTAGAAAAATGTTTGTTATTTTAGCATAACGTGGAGAGTTTTAGCAAAAAAATGCACAGATCAGATATTTGTACAGGTCTCTTAAATAAAATATGTTATTTCAATAACTTAAGATAATTTTGATAACGGGAGGGTGCAATTTTTCCTTCATCAATTGCTTTTAATATTTCACAATCAGGCTCTGATTGATGTGAGCAATTCCGGAATTTGCAGAAGCCTGAATATGGCTTAAATTCAATAAAACAATCCATGATGTCTTCTGGCGGTAGGTGCCACAGCGTGAATTCACGCACGCCAGGAGAATCAATCAGATTTCCTCCGCTCGGTAAGTGGTACAAATGTGTCGTTGTTGTGGTGTGCTTTCCGAGTCCGCCGTGGGCAGAGGTTTCACCAATCATAATATGCTGAGACTCAGTTAACGCCGCAATGATTGAGGATTTTCCAACGCCTGACGCCCCAACTAATACGCTGGTTTTATCTTTTAATAGGTTGCTTAATGGTGTTAAACCATTCTCTAAAAAAATACTTGAATAAATGAGTGAGTAGCCGATTTTTTCATAAAATGCTAAATATTCTTTTATCTCTTTCAATTCTTTTTCTGAAAGTAAATCAATCTTATTCAGCAAGATAACTGGTTTTATTTTCACATATTCAGATGCAATAAGATAAGAATCCAGTAATGTGAGCGAAAGTAATGGAGGAGGCGCTGTTACAATAATAATGGCATCAACATTGGCAGCAATGAGTTTTTGTTTGTTGCGATCAACGCGATAAAATAAAGCGTCACGAGGTAAAATTTGAATGACGATTCCTTCATTATTTTGCATTCGATAAAGAATTCGATCTCCTGGAATGCAAGCTTCCATATTTTTTCTGAGATGACAGCGGATGTTTTCATTATTTGCATTTTTAACTAAAACATTAGTGCCATAATGTCCAATGATTAATCCTTCGATTTCTGTGCCGTCCAATTTTTCTGGAGGTTTTTGTTTTTGAAAATGTTTTTTTTTGGACATGTGATGTTCTCAATTAATATCCTCATTAACTGTGTCATGCCAGCATGCTTAAAGGTGGCATCAAAACATGCTGGCATG
The DNA here is from genome assembly GCA_013287025.1 of Gammaproteobacteria bacterium. The sequence goes on from JABDEN010000009.1 coordinate 29,626, forward strand.
ACATAGTTGATGACGATGGCTTAAGTTTACTGTAACCCATACTTCTTCCGCATCGCTTCTCGTTTTTCTTTCGCATTTTCTTTTTTTAATATTTTTTCTTCTTCCACTTTTTCGGGTTGTAAATAATTTCGAATACCATGATAAGCCTGTGATAAAAAACCAGGATCATTTTTTTTCACGCGTATTTGTTTTTGCTTTTCACGGAAACGAAATATTTCCCGTATTTCATGATCCGAAAAACCATATAATTTTCGTGCGCGATCTTTATCAATCTTCGCAAGATAGCCGTTATCTATATCAAATAACTCTCGACTTCTTTTTCGTAATAAGGCTTCCTTTTCAGCTTTTTTATTAGCTTCTCCCGTAATTTCTTCTTTTGACACACCTGTCACAAAGCTTGCGAAACCGGGAGTAGTGTTTTCACTTAATTTTTTGGCATCCTTTAAGTCTTTTTCTTTAATGGCTTTGACTTGTTCTTGAATAGAATCCTTGTAATTAAGCATCTTGCTATCTTTCCGTCCATCCATGTTTTTTATTTCCTTTTTAGTTTAATTTTCTTTTTGAAAACGTTCTACACTTGCGATAATTTCTGCTTTCGCAGCTGCAGGACCTTCCCAGCCATTCGTTTTTACCCATTTACCTGGTTCTAAATCTTTATAATGTTGAAAAAAGTGCTCGATGCTGGCCAATATTTCAGGGCCGAGATCAGCGGGCTCTTGAATGTTTTTGTAACGTGTTGTTAATTTATCAACGGGCACAACAAGTATTTTTGCATCGATACCGGATTCGTCTGTCATGCGAAGCACGCCAATGGGTCGGCAACGAATCACCACACCGGGTGCCAATGAAAAAGGTGCAATAACGAGTACATCAACTGGATCGCCATCTTCCGATAATGTATGTGGCACGAATCCATAGTCACATGGATAATGCATGCTGGTTGCAACAAACCGATCCACCATGAGCATTCCAGTTTTTTTATCGACTTCAAATTTAATAGGATTGCTGTGCGATGAAATTTCAATAACGACATTAATATCATTTGGAACATCTTTGCCTGGTGAGAGATTTTCTAAACCCATTTCATTACCCTTCTAATAAATTGATATTCAGTGCGATGCGTTCATCAAAAACGAAACATTTACCTTCGAAATGTGACTGACCGACATCTTTAAAATATTTTAAAATACCACCATCGAGTTGATAAACTTGTTGAAAACCTTCATTTTTTAAATATATGCCAGCTTTCTCACAGCGAATGCCGCCGGTGCAATACATTACAACAATTTTATTTGGATCTAATTGTTTGCTTTTGTCACAAAATTCTGAAAAATCCGAAATATTTAAATTTGTCGCTTTCGTAAAAGTGCCGTGTTCAATTTCATAAGTATTACGCGTATCAAGGAGTGTGAAATCACGATTTTCATCGAGCCATTTTTTTAATTCTTCTGCAGAAATATGGGGAGCACGATTTTTTTCTGGATCAATATTCCGCTTCCGGAAAGCAATAATTTCTTTTTTTAGCTTAACTTTCATGCGTTGATAAGGCATTTTTTCAGTATGTGTTTCATGAAAAGTCATATCTAGGAATTCTTGGCGCGCCAAAAGCATCTCACGAAAAGCGAGAATATCCGCCTTAAAGCCTGCGATATTAACGTTGATTCCTTCATGACTTAATAAAATGGTCCCGCGTAATGCCTGGCATTGTTCTAAAAATGTACTTTTCCACGTTGAAAGATTTTCTAACGTAATAAATTTATAACCCGCAATGTGAATGATGGATGTCATATTTTTTTGATAAAAATGCTAAAAGTGTGCCAACTTTACTTCAGAATGTGACAATCGTCAAATTCCTTCCAAATTAAGGCATCACCTCGTAAAATAACGAGAATTCGAAATAATGAATGTTCACATTTTTACTGAGGCCAATCATGGACTGTTTATTTTGCAAAATTGCCAAGGGTGATATACCCGCAAAAATCTTCTATCGGGATGATCTTGTCGTTGCTTTTGATGATATTCATCCACAAGCGCCGGTTCACAAACTCATTATTCCTGAAAAGCATATTAGCACATTGAATGACCTCACTCCTTCGGACACTCCATTGATAGGTCATATGGTTTATACTGCAAAAATGATTGCAAAAGAGTTGAATATTAGTGAAGAAGGTTATCGGTTAGTCATGAATTGTAATGCGGGCGCCGGTCAGACTGTATTCCATGTTCATATACATTTATTAGGTGGTCGTCAAATGTTGTGGCCACCAGGTTAGAGGTAAAACACATGGAAACTCATTTCAAAAAAATCATTGAAGCTATTGGCGAAGATGTCAATCGAGAAGGTTTAAAAGATACACCAAAACGTGCCGCAAAATCTTTCGAATTTTTAACACATGGTTATCATCAATCCGTGAAAGAAATCGTCAATAATGCGTTATTTACGACTGATAATGATGAAATGATTATCGTCAAAAACATCGAGCTCTATTCATTGTGCGAACATCATTTGTTACCTTTTATTGGAAAATGTCACGTGGCCTATATTCCACAAGGTAAAATTATTGGATTATCCAAAATTGCGCGCTTGGTTGATATGTTTGCGAGACGCTTGCAAGTGCAAGAGAAATTAAATAAACAAATTGCGGAAGTAGTGATGGAAGTCACTGGTGCATCAGGAGTCGGTGTCATCATTGAAGCGAATCATTTATGTATGATGATGCGTGGCGTTGAAAAACAAAATTCATTGATGACGACTTCTGTGATGCTTGGTGGATTTCGAAAAGATACAAGGACCCGTGCGGAATTTTTAAGTTTAGTGAATAAAAATACATGACAAATACTTTTAAAATTAGTTTCGAATTTTTTCCACCAAAAACGGAAGAAGGTGCGGCCATTCTCGATCAAACGATGGCATTATTGCAATCCTACCATCCCGATTTTTGTTCTGTGACTTTTGGTGCAGGTGGTTCTACTCGTGAAGGCACCTTACAAACTGTCAGAAGACTTCAAAAAACGGGTGTTCCCATTGCGCCGCATCTTGCATCAGTGGGTTTATCACGCGAAGAAATTAAAACTATTTTACAAACCTATCAATCCTTAAATATTCGACGTTTAGTTGCGATCCGTGGAGATTTGCCTTCCGGTATGGGGCTTGATTCCGAATTGAAATATGCGCATGAATTAGTGGCCCTTATTCGTGAAACGACACAAGATAATTTTCATATCGAAGTTGCAGCCTATCCTGAGATTCATCCTCAAGCAAAAAATGCCGAACGTGATATCAAAAATTTAAAGAAAAAAATGGAAGCGGGTGCTGATAGCGCCATTACACAATATTTTTTTAATGCCGATGCTTATTTTTATTTGCTAGATGAATGTGCAAAGGAAAATATTACTTTTCCTATCGTGCCCGGCATTATGCCAATCACTAATTTTGCGAAATTAGTACGATTTTCAGATTTGTGTGGTGCAGAAATTCCGCGTTGGATTCGTGAGCGATTACAAGGGTATGGAGATAATATTGAATCCATACAAGCATTTGGTTTGGAAGTGATTCACACATTGTGTACGCATCTTATTGAAGGTGGCGCGCCAGGTTTGCATTTTTATACGTTGAATCAACATGATGCGAGTATAAAATTGTTAAAGCTTTTGCAATTGTAAATCCGCGTCATGCCAGTTTGGCTTTGTCATCCTGAACGAAGTGAAGGATCTATGTAATATTACAAAGATTCTTCGCCACGCTCAGAATGACAAGTCTCTATCATCAAAAAATAAATTTTTTAAAAAAAATTATTCAACACTTGACGAATTGTAAAAATATCTAGATGATTGGCCTGTTTTTTGCAATGCGGTGGTCTTAGATAAATAAAATATCTGAACTATGCGTAGCGTATAGAATTATAAATTAAGGGAATAATATGTGTAAAGAAAATACCAATCAATATACAACTGAAACATACCACATTACTCACGATTTAAGTTTTACCCTCGCGTACGAAAAAAATGTTGGAAAACTACCTGGTAATGGCGGTTTAAGGTTCCAACAATATAAAGATAAAAAGGATCAAGAAGAAGAAGCAATGGTCCTCGCGCAAAACATGACTAAAAAACACATGCTTTATAACACGGGATTTTCTGGGTTTAAAATTGTTGCGAATGGACAAATCAATAATGCAAACAAAGAAAAATTATTACAAAAAATCGGGGACTTACTCAACGGATATTCAGGAAAATTATATACCGGTTGTGATTTAAATATAAATGATGATGATATGCTTTATTTAAGGAAAAAGACGCCATATATTTTAAATGCGATCGGCACAAATATTAATACTTCAATGGCGACCGCTTATGGCGTCTACGGTTCCCTTACGGCCGTGATGGAATCTTCAGATAAAATTCCTAAAAAAATATTAATTCATGGGCTTGGTAAAGTGGGCAGCGCATTTGCTAAAGAACTTATTAATAAAAACCATGAAGTATATACCTTTGATAAAAACGCTTCTAACGCGAATATTTCAGGCGCAATCAACATCTCAAACAATGAAAATTGGTACGAGCATCATTGTGATTATCTCTTACTTTGTTCAGGCTCTGGTATCATTGATGAAAGCTACGCAAAAAAATTAAATTGTCAGTGGATTGTGAGTAGTTCAAATTCTCCATTTAAAAATGCAGAAACGATTGATATTTTAGATGATCGCAACATTTTTTGGATCCCTGATGTTGTCAGTAATGCGGGCGCAGTTATTTGCGATTCTATTGAATTTTGTGATTCAGAAAAATATAAATCATTAAAGCCTGATGCAGTATATAAGTTTGTGTTTGATAGAATATACATGAAAACAAAACGGCTGCTTGATTTATCTCGCACACATCATTTAAAAATTTCAGAATTATTAAATACATTTTTGACTATTCAAGAAACCACTGAAGTTTCGCAACTTTTCGTGTAAAGGAGAATCCATGAATTACGACGCTGATATTATTGTGATTGGCGGGGGAGTGATTGGTTTATCCGCTGCATTGTATGCTTCTAAAATGGGTAAATCAGTTTTATTGTTTGAAAAGGACACCTTTGGAAATCAAATGGGAAGTTCCGCGGGGCACGTCCGAATGTGGCGAACCGCAATCACTGAATTAAATCATGCTAAATTGGCATTTGCATCGGGCGATTTATTCCGAGAAATCGAATCCGAGTCGAATCAAAAACTTCTACATCAATATGGTTTACTTAATTTTGGTGTTGAAACCAGTTACACGGCACAAGGCACCATTGAAACGGCAGCAGAAGTGCTGGAAGTTTTCGGTATAAAATCTATTAGATACAGCAAAAAGCAAATTGAAAAAAGTTTTCCATTTAAAAATTTACCTGATAATTATTTTGGTATGTATCATGAAGATAATGCTGTCGTTGACGTCAAAAAATTTATAAAGGCTTTAATCAATTTAAATAAAAAATATGGTACATCACTTAATAGCAATCATCATGTCACAGATATTCAAAGTGATGTCAATGGTGTGAGAGTCACTGCAAATTATGAAGTGTATCATGCAAAAAAAGTTATTTTATCTCCAGGGCCCTATGTCAACGACGTATTAAATTTATTTGGATTTCAATTTAATTTAATATTTTGGGAAATGATTTTTGCATATTATCAAATTACAGATCCAACTTTACATTTTCCAATGTGGTTTCAATTTGATAAATCAAGTGGTGATGCTCCTACCAAATTAGTGTATGGATTCCCACCCGTTACCTTTGGTAGAAAAGGTTTCGTTCAACTTGCTTTGGATTGGGCTTCTCATACATTTAATAACACTTCCGAAAGAAAAAGCATCGCACAAGCATTGGATATCAAGCTTGTGCGCGATTATGTGGAAAAACACATAAGAGGACTTTCTTCGATGCCTATTGATGCGAGTGCTGCAATGCATCCGCAAATATTCGATAACAAAAGCGTTTTGGATTTCATGCCAGAAAAATACGTGCCCTATCACAAAAATGTGGTAATTTGTGCTGGGGGATGGGCTTTCAAATTTGCGCCACTTTTCGGGAAAATATGTGCTGAATTAGCAATAGAAGGCGGTACCAATTACCCCATTGCTGAGCTTTCTATTCTAAGAGAGAATTTAATAAAATTAAAAGAGGAGCCACATATATGGAAAATCAAGCACGCATAAGCACTTTTTTTTATTCTGCATTTTTTATTTTGCTTTATGGGTCTGGTTATGTGGGGGCCAAGTTAGGCTTCCCCTACGCTAAACCTTTGGTTTTTTTATGCTGGCGATTTGCAATATCTGGCATATTGCTAATCTTAATTGCGTTTCTCACTAAAGCGACTTGGCCGAAAAGGCCAATCGATGTTTTACATATTTCGGTATCGGGAATTTTTTTAGTAAGTTTATTTTCGATTGGCACTTGGGTTTCTATGGATATGGGTGTGCCGCCTGCAACATCGGCATTAATTATTGCATTGCAACCATTAACGGTTTCTTTCGTTGCCTATTTTATTTTTAAAAAAGAAATCAATGTGAATCAATGGATTGGACTTTTCTTAGGACTTTTGGGTGTGATGTTGGTTGTTGGAGAGCATGCATCTTTTAATACTAAATACTTGATAGGCGTATTAATGTCTTTTCTAGGCTTACTAGGTTTAACGGTTGGTAATCTCTATCAAAAAACATTTTGTTCTTCGATGAATATCTTTACTGGTGGCGCAATTCAGTCGATGGTGGCTGGCCTCGTTTGCTTAGTACTTACATTTTTTTTCGAACCATTCGTAGTGCAGTGGAATGGACAATTTATTTTTTCATTGTTTTGGATGAGCGTTGTGGTTTCCATAGGTGCCATTAGCTTTTTATACATTTTAATTCGTCGTGGTGAATCACATAAAGTCGCAAGTTTATTTTATTTAATTCCTGCAATCACTGCGATTATCGCTTACTTTGTTTTCCATTCTACTTTAAATACGATGCAAATTATTGGTATGTTTATCACGATGTTAGGAGTTGCACTAGTCAATATTAAATTTAAATTTTTAAGCTTTTTTCATTCAAAAAAAATTACTTATCATTAACGGAGAATAATAAAATGTTATCAAGGACATCAGTAGAAAATAATAACGAAATTGAAACTGAAAAAGATTGTTTTTATGAACTAAATGATGAAAACCAACTCGATTGTGTACCCATTAAAATAAATCGACAACCATTAGCAAAATCAGAATCGCAAATCGTAGTCAGTCCATTAACAAAAAAAGAAGCATTGTCTACCGTGGTTCATAAGTCGGTTCCTTATGCGACAGCTCGTCTTTTATATGCCTTAAATACCATTTTAATGGGCGTCACGATGAGTAAACTCGGCAAAGAGCAAGTTGCGGCTGGATCTTTTTTTACATCTTTACAGTATTTGTTTGTAGGTATTCCGCAAGGCGTTATGCTGAGTACCGGAATTCTTTTTAGCGAACAAAATGGTGCAGGAGAATTTAAAGAATTAGGAAAAATTAGTCGTGCTAGCTGGAAATTAGGATTAATCTCTGCAATATGCGCAAGTGCGGCTTTAATTGTTGCGCCATATATCATGGGTTCTGCTGGTGCAATGGATAGTAATGTTCAAAAATATGTTGAAGAATATGTTGATTATTTCTCACTCGCGGTTCCTGCTATTTTGGTGTCGATTGCGGATCAGCAAATTGCTGTTGCTACAAAAGATGCGTATGTTCCATTAGGATTTATCACCATTTATTCTGGTATGGCTTCAGCGTTTGGGATTCCGATGTCTCTTGGAAAGTTGGGTGAAGCAGTGTCAGGTGTTAAAGGTTATGGCATTTCGACCGCAATATCATCTTGGTTAGGTTTATTGGGAATGAGACTTTATTATCATTTTAATAAGTCGCATTATGAAAAATATGATTTATTTCAATTAAAATACCCAGAAAATAATTATTTTAAAGATTTAATGAATTTGGGTTGGAAATTTGGCGCACAAGCGGGTGCTGAATTTGCGAATCTTACTGCAACTTCCCTATTGTTATCTGCATACGGTTCTCACAGTGGAAAGCCTGCGCTACAAATGATAGTGCCTTCAATACAAATTGCTTCCGCTTGGGGTTTGGTTTCAATGGGGTTAGGACAAGGAATTGCGACTTTAATTGCAAACTTACGCGGCACGATGAAAAAGGCGCTAACAGAAAATGATATAGAGACTGCAGATACTTGCAAAGAAAATATCAGAAAACTTTCAGAACTCGGTTTAATATTAGGAACTGCTATCAGTGTTGGACTTGCTGCCGTATGTTTTTTTGAGCCCGGTTTATTTTCTAACATATTTTTGTCTGATGATTTAGCTGATGCGGATGTAAAAACCGCAAATGAACTTTTGCAAATTAGTTCGGTTGGTTTGATTCTCGATACCATACGCAATATGTATGCAGGTAATTTGAAAGGCTTTAAGGATGTCAATTACTCAACGATGGCAAGTTTTGTAATGATGACAGTAGTTTTTTCAGGCGCGGGTGCGGGTTTACTTTACGGCAATGATTCTTTAACGCAATTAATGTGGTTAAGAAATCTATCGATCGGTGCTGCGATGATAATGTCAGGCCTCCGATGGAGACGTTATAACAATATGGAACCGATAGAACAAGTTTTAGTGGGTGATGCACAAAACAAAAACGCGCAGGCGAGCCAAGTGTCCAAGGAAGAAGAAACCTTAGCCGTCGCTAAACCTCGCAGAACGCCTTGTTCTTTTTTTAAAGATCTTTTTTACAAGGACAAAAGTAATTATCAAGATATTCTTGTTGAAAATGAAAATGCTGTAGAATCAGAACAAAAAAGTCGGTGTATTATTTTATAAATACATAAGCTTCGTCATCAACTATGTCATGCCAGCTAAAAGCATCATAGGTACACAACCGTCGTCCCGCGGCTTGTCCGCGGGATCCAGAGTGGCATATCTGCTGCTAACTGGATCCCGCGGACAAGCCGCGGGACGACGAGACCTCTACATTTTTTTTCTTTTATAAGGATTAATTTTGTGAGCCAACTTTTTCTTCAAATATTTTTTAAGAGAATCATTGGCATAATCAATCGGAAGTTTGCCTGAATTATCTTTGATATTGAAATCAGCTCCAGCATTGATAAATAGATCAATCATGTCGTAGGATGAAGTTGATTTAAAAAAATTGAGAAAATTCGATACGCCATTAATATATTCAATTGCCCAATGCAAAGGCGTTTTCCCTTCAGCATCAGGGGAGTTTAAGTCAATTTTAGCGTCAATTAAGTTTTTTACTACACGAATATTTCCAAGCTCAATCGCTGCATGAATTGGTTTATGCCCATTTTGGTTGGGGACATCCAGGTTTGCTTTGGCGTCATGAAGCGCTATGATCACATCCGCATGATTATTTTGGGCAGCGATCCAGGCTGGTGTGTATCCTGTACTAAATTCTGCATTCACATCAGCGCCGGCTTTCGCAAGTATCTGTATAATATTCGGATGTCCATTTTGAGCGGCATTGTAAAGAGGGGTCGCGACTTCTCCTCTTTTTTGATCCAATTGAATAGGGTTTTTAAAGGTAGATTTTAGCAAAAGATTCACTATATCTGCATTACCTTTGATAGCTGCTCTATGCAACGCATTCATTCCATTCTCATTTTCCTCATTGGGATCTAATTCGAGTGCTTTTTCAGCGATGAGTGCTTGAATGACATCGAGACGATTAAATTCAGCAGCAACAGAAAGGAGTGATGTCCCATCATTTGCACCGCTAAGATCAATATCTTTTTTTTGCAACAAAAGTTTTACGATATCGACATATCCTGATTTGACTGCAAAATAAAGCGCTGTCGCTCCTTGATCATCTTTCTCGTTAATATCAATTTCTATTTTAGATTCAAGAAAAGCGGTGACAACATTGGTTTGACCACTTTGTGCCGCAACACTAAGGCTGGTGGTACCCTTCAGTACTTTTTCGTTAGGTTGAATCATGGGATGACTTAACAAGGATGTGACGATTTTTTCGTGTCCATTTTGTGAGGCGATATAAAGAGGGTTCCCGATGGTTTTAAAGGAATCTTCATCTCCCAGAACATCAGCTTTATGTTTTATTAATGCCTGAACTGTTGCATCATCACCGCATTTGGCCGCCATATAAAGCCATGAAGCTTTATTACTATCTACCATTTTCAATTTTTCAGGCGTCATGTGATGCAAGGGAGTTAAATCTTCACGCCATTTATCAATAGCTAATGTAGCGGAATCTTTGCCATTTTTTGTAGTAGAAATTTCTGTCTGAAAAATAACATCACCATTCATTGAAAAAAAAGCGTTAGCAATTTTATCAGTAAAATCTTCTTCACCTGGAATAATAAAATGCTTTAACTCATCAGGTTTTGAAGGCATTTTATTTATATCAAAAATTTCCCATGTATCAACGATTGCATCGTATATCACTGTAATAGCATGATTCGAGCCAAGTAATAAAAGTGCAATTGGTTCTTCCATTTTTTTTTGTTCTTTTATTCTTTCTCGTAATTTCGTGAAATAAGTTAAAAGTCCTTTTTTGGTATATGGTGCTGTAAAATTCGCGAGAAGCGCTTCTCCTCCTTTTTTCTCAAGTTCCTCTGATTGTATGAGTGGTGTTACCCATTCAGGATTTTGCATTTGAGAAGTCGTTCTTCTATTGACAAGGTGAGGGAATTTTGTCGCCTGAAATTCCAACTCGATACCATTGAATAATGTCAAAATATCAAGATAATCGCTTTCAATTTTCTGTTGTTCTGTACTTAAATTTTTCCGAAGTAGTAATAGTTTTTCTGATGTCAGTTTTTCAAATTGTTTATATTTTTCTTCATCTAGTGCTCTTTCCGTTTTTACATGCAGTTCATTTAGTGCTGCCAGTTCTGCTTGCTTAAGTAGACTTTCATGAAACGAATGCATTTCCAATAATTTTTTTGCAGTAAGACTACTAAGTAAGAATAGGGTATCATAAAAATGCGCGCGAGATTTTTTGCTAGAAAGTGCAGAAAGTTTTGCAACTTCTGCAAAACCAAAGCAGAGGCCTCCTCCTTTTAAATTGGCTTTAAAACCTAATAATTTCATGTATTGATTTATGCGGTGATGAATGTTTACATCACAACCATCGAGCAATAAAATCATTTCAACACTAGATGCGATGTCTAAAGCGGTAAACCCAACATTGTTTTTTAGGTTGGGATCGGCACCTGCCGCTAATAATCGTTTCACTACTTCAATATGACCATTTTGTGAAGCAACATAAATGGGAGTGTATTCCCCTTTCATTCCTTTAGTATTCTGATGCAGAAGACCTGCCGGTGTTTTCAATATCGCATCAACAATATCGAGATGTCCCTTAAATGCCGCGGTATGTAGCGCAGTCGATTGATTAAATGGAGTTACTAAACCCACGTCAATATCTTTTAGCGTCAGTAAATATTTTACTACTTCTAGATGATTATTCTGTGCGGCTAGAAAAAGTGGAGTGACACCAGTAGAAGATAATGCATTAGGGTTAATATTTGCAGTTTTATTTTCATAAAGGTTTTTGACAGAATCTAAATCACCTTCTGAAGCTGCAATGATGAAATTGTATTGATGACTACTAATATGAAATGTAAGTTCATTGGATGGCATGAGATAATTCTCGCTTTTTTTATTATTTTTATTAAGCGAGGAATTTATAGCATACGCGATTACTTAAATCAAAAAACTTTCGACCTTGTCGCATCTTCGTCATCTGCTACGCCTCCTACAGAGGCGTGGCGATCCAAGCGACATACTGGATTGCCACGTCACTTCGTTCCTCGCAATGACGATACTGAGATGCTAAAAAAAGCATCTAATCGATCCTACATTCTCACTTATTTTTTGCCCGGTTTTTTGATTGAAATAATACTGTAATCATCCGCAATATCCGATGCTACTATTGCTCCAGCAACAGCAGATGCAGCAATGACGGGATGACTCGCGACTAGTGCGGTGACTCCAAAAAAAGTCGCGCCAAACAGTGCTGATTCATGTAATTTAAGTGATCCTGGATGTTTATTGAGTTTATTCGCAGTCCACACACCAGTACCCATTAATGCACCTGCTTTTACACCTTTTGCGATGTTTTTAATAGTGGGCGCTTTAGCCTCAAGCGTTTCAAATTTGGAAATTGCTTCTGGAATAACCTCGGCGGTACGTTTTAATGCTCTTCGAAACATGTTATCTCCTATTATTTTTATTCGTTGCAAGGATATCATTTATTTTTTGTGTTTTCGATATCCCTAAGAGCTCAGGTATTGCTTTTTTATGCGCATTGGTGTATAAGTGTATAAGTACTTAGGTGTAATAATGAGGTTTGTCCCAATGGCTAATACGATACGATGGAACATAGCGGTTTCACAAGATACAGACCATGCCCTTCGCGTATTTTTGGCTAACCAAGGAGGGGGGCGAAAAGGTGATTTATCTCGATTTGTTGAAGAAGCAGTTCGTAGTCATATTTTGGAATTGACTGTCGATCAAGCGAAAGCTGCAAATGTTAATATTAATGAAAATGATTTATCTGCTATTGTAGATGAAGCTATTGAATGGGCGCGTCATAAATAATGCGAGTAGTACTTGATACGAATGTTTTATTGAGCGCCCTTATTTCTCCTCATGGTATATCTGACTCAATTTACCGTGCTTGGAGAACTGGAAAATTTGATCTGATAACTTCTATAACGCAACTTGATGAATTACGAAGAGCAAGTCGTTATCCGAAATTTAAATCTATTCTGCAACCTTCTCGCGTAGGAACGATGATTAACAATCTTCAGCATGCTATTGTTTTACAAAATTTGACGATGAAAATCGAAGCGGATGATCCAAATGACTCGTTTTTATTAAGTATGTCAATCGAGGGGGATGCAGACTATTTGATTACCGGCGATCGTCGGGCTGGATTATTAAAACGAAGGAAAATTAAAAATACACTTATTTTAACTCCTAGTATCTTTTGTTTAAAAGTACTCGGTGACTAATTTTATCTTGCGGAAATGCTCATCGGACCTATAATCCCACGTCACAACCCATTTAAGGTTGTAACGTGAAAGAGCAAAAGACTATAAGCGCGAAATTTATAGCATAAATCATTCTTAAAATCAAAAAACTTTATGGGTAAGTAATGTGGGGTGGATTAGTCGTGACAAGTAATCAAAGCTCGGCTAATAATTTACGCGCTGCTTCGGCAAGCAATGCTGAACGTGTTTTATGTTGACTATCCGCTGCGAAATCTAGTGCGTGAAGTAGACCTGTATCTATCGTGATATTAATTCTTTGTGCTTTCCCGGATGGAGGAATGATTGAAATCATAAGTGGGATAGTTCCTTTAGCATCAGGTAGGTGCATTATTTTATCTAATGAAGAAGCATTAGAAATGGTTTCCCCCTCTTCGATCATTAACTCAATATGAGCAATTAAACCTTCTCTCGCATTTTTTCTTGCTTCTTCTAAAGTTTCGCCTGCCGATCCAAGTCCTGGGAAATCTGGGAAAAAAACGGTATAACCTTCTTCTGTTTTTTCAGCTAATCCTATGTATTCAATTACCATAATCTTATGCCTCGGCGTGTATGTTGCCTGAAATGTTTTGTACCATGGCATTTTTGTTTCCGCCTTGCTTCATCCATTCTGGCATAGGGACATCATGTAGAACCTGGGTTGATTCTATTTTATATCCTTGACCTGAATCACTTGCATAAGCATTGACTGAAATTATGGACGCTATCATTACCAAGTATTTTTTAAATTGCATGTTTTGTCTCGTTTTTTAATAATCTATTATAAACTATAAATCCCGACTACGTCGCCTAACTTTATTAACCAAAACATTTCCGAATATTTTTTTTACATAAAGCCGTCTTATTTTTTTGATAAAAAAGTAAGGTGGATTAGATGCGTTTTAGGCGTCGTTTCCCCCCTTTTTTAGTTGATTATTTTTTCTGAAGGATTTTGCCGCAATAAATTGGTGGATTAGATGTTTTTATTCGTCGCAAGAATATCATTTATTTTGTATTTTCTCTCATTATTTGGATAATAAAACCCGTCGTCCCGCGGCTTGTCCGCGGGATCCAGAAGGGCTTAAGTTTAAAATACTATTTCAATAATTTGCTAAGGGGCGAAATAGTTTCTCTGATATTTTCTGTCATCTCAGGATTGAGTGCTTCACTTTCCATTTGTGTGACGGTTGCATCTAAAATTTCGTAAGCTTTTTTAAGATTTACAAACTTACCCAAATCGTGAATATCATTAAGAAAGTCTTGTGAGGCTGATTTGAATAGGGTGAGTTCATTGTTAACTTTATTGTTCCATGAAAACAAGGCGATAGAGTTTTGGAGACAACCGTCACTAATATTATGTTGAATTTCTTCTATAAAAGAAGCTTCAATCTGTTGCAATGGTACCATTACATTTTTTTCTTTCGTCCATTCGTGATGGAGTTTTACAATATTTTTGTTAAGTTCATCGGTGTTAGATAATAATTCATGCTGATTTTTTAGTGCTGCTAACATTGATTTATTATTTTTATGAATAATAAAATAAGCGATTTCATTCGTTGCTTTTTGTCTAGACCTTATTTGTTGACGAATAAAGGGATGCAATTTTTCTTTAGCATATTGTTGAAATTGTTCTACAGAATTATTTTCTTTATGCTCTGATAATTCAGCAGGCGCTTCGATTTTCGCCATGGTTTTTTCAAATAAAGGCATCGCAGGTTCAATGGTTGCAATAAAATGTTTGGTGATGGATTCATAAAGCGGTTCGTATTTTTTATCAATATTATCTACGAATTTTTCGATATGTTGGGAAAATTTTTCATGAAATTGATGTAAATTAAAAGCATTGGATTCAAGATTAGGATAATACATTTTTTCACATGCAAAAAGAGTTACTGATTCTCTAATTTTATAAAAATCTTTTGTCTCGTTAAGTTGATTGATAAATTTGGCAGCCATTACGTCAGCGACGGAGGTCGTTTGCGTGCAATTTTTAAATTCGGTATTCAATAGCTCTGCAATATGCAATGCTAAATTTTCTTGTGAAGTTTTTTCAGCATGATTAATTTTTTTGACAAAATCATATGTCAGATTTCCTCCCGACGAAATTTCGCTGAGTGCTTCCATATGTTGTTTTAATGCTGTCATCAGAAGTTCAGCTTCTTTTTCTTCTTGGATGTTTTCTTGTTGAGTAAATTCAAGAAGTTTAGATGCTAGTAATTCTTCACTGGGCGATTGACCCTGAAGAATCGAACCAAAAGCATTTAACAACTTATCAGCATTGTCGATAAATACAGTATTTTTTAGTTCGGCATTTATTTTTTTTGCCGCTTGATCAAGTCTTTCTGCGAAGTTTTCGATTTCAGCTTGGGGGGCAAGATTTGATAATGCGTTGATAATAAATTCTTTGAAAGTTTGTTCTTGTTTTTCTTCACGATTAGCTAACATATTATTTCCTTATTTTCATTATTTTATAACCCACGAATTTATAGCATACGCTTCGGCTTAAATCAAAAAAATTTATACCTGCATCCGCACCGGCACCCAAGTCCGATAAAGACTAATGCCTACGTATAAGATCATATATCCCATCGAGATCGACACTAAAAATGGATTGGATATTGGATAAAGCCATAATAAAAGTCCGCTTGCAATTCCAAATGCAATGGTTGCAAGTAGCATCATCAAACGTGGAAAATTCGTTTCACTTAAATAATCCAGTCTTGATGGATAAACATATTTAATAGGAATGAAGCTTAAGGCAGCAAGCACTAATAAAACAATAAGATTAACCCATGGATGCATTTGCCAAAAAAATAAATAAAATACCGCAATATTCCAGTAGCTAGGAAAACCTTTAAAAAAATGATCTGATGTTTTTGCATCGACTTGTGTAAATTGATACGCAGAAGAAATGATAATGACAAATGCAGAAATATATCCCCATCCTTCAGGAATGATATTGGAGACTAATAAAAAAAATACGGGGACAATCGTGTAATTAAAAAAATCGACAATATTATCTAACAATGCACCATCAATTTTTGGAACGGCAACTTTAATTTGGATAAGACGTGCGAACATGCCATCGACGGCGTCAATGACGATGGCGATTCCCATTAACCAAAAGGCGAGAATATATTTTCCTTGAAAAATCGCAAGTAAACTCAAGACACCTACATATGCGCCACTTGCAGTGAATGCATGGACTAACCAGCCGGCTATTTTTTGACGAAGCGAGACATTTGTTGATTCATTCAACGTGTTCAATGCGGAATTCCTCCCTTTCTTTTTTTTAAGAATGCAACATGCAATACGATTCCACCGACCAGGCCGGAGATGACTGATCCCGTCAATACTCCGAGACGAACTTCTGTCAAAAAGGTCGAATCACCCTGGAAGGCAAGCGTACCAA
>JABDEN010000010.1 GCA_013287025.1 Gammaproteobacteria bacterium
GAATATCAAATATTATTGTGTGCAAGCGAAAGAAAAAATTCAATCTTCGGTTCGTTCATTGTGGACTTCTTATTATGTGCAGTCTTTTTATCAAGGAATTACTGCGCCGATTTATTCGCGTCATGCGATTCAAAAAATGTGGCGATCATCTCCACAGTTACGGGAAGAAATTGAAAATAGTACCGAACTAAATATTAATTATGCAGCACAATCGCTCTTACTTTATTTTGTTTATTATCGAATTATTCATCCGAGATTGTGTGGAGATCCCGAGGATATTTCAAGTTATTTATTAAGCCCCTTGGATTCAGCGTTATATGGGATGATGATAATTTATTTATTGACTTATCAAATGCCTTATAATTTTTTACAAAATTTTTTTCATACATTGAATATTGCAGAAATTGGCGGATATTCTGCACCAGAGTCTGAAATTATTGCTTGTGAATGTAAAGACAAACAAGAAACATTGGCGATAGGTCATAGTATTATTTTTTATGCGTTAAACCGCTATGGAACAACTACGGTTTCACAATATATTACCCAAAAATATCAAAACAATTTTGCATGGATTGCATCATTCATTTTAGAATCGATGAGTTTTGGATACCCATTATTAGAATATAAATTAGCAGCTGTAAAAACATGCACAAAACATCGTTTCGAAACTTTAATTCGTGATAATAAATTATATTGTTTATGGTTTGGAGCATCATTTGTTTTGGTATTATGGTTGTTAGATTATCTTAGTCGAAAAATTACTAACGCTGACAATAATATTTTTTTTCATGATGCCTTATTTAATGTTTTATTTAATTGTTATTCACTGACTTCGTTTGCAAGGCAAGAAAAATTTCCAGGAGGTGGGAAGCCAAGATTTGATTTGCTTGGTATTTTCAAATATTTGCTTGAAACTAATCCTCCGCAGCAATTTTATCAATTACTAAAACAAAGATATGACTTTGTGGAGATTGCAAAATCAAAAGCGATTAGTTCGTTTATTACCATGCATGAAGATGAAATTTCAATATGGTTATCCACGGGTAAAGCGAAAGCTATCATGCTTGAGAATGTGCAAAACACAACATGGTTTACTTATGCAGAATGGATATTTAAACCGATTATTCAAATTCCTAGAGAAATCAAAAGTTATTTTAAAAATGGTTATTTGACATCGAAGTTAGAGATTATAGAAAAATTTCTAAATCTTGCAAAAGAGACGCAATCATTTAAAAATAAAAAAGAGTTTTGGCCGAATACCACATTCGTAACGAATGATGCGGATAATTTAAAAGACCATCATTTTATTGTAAGAAATCCTTCTCTTAATAATATTCAAGATGGCTGGACAGAAATTACGGAAAATAAATCTATTGCACGAAATCATTCCGGACTTTTTAAAAAACCAAGACCGATTTCAGAGGCGGCTAAAAAAATTCTAGAAGATATTGGGCATCAAAAAAATATTCAAGAAATCACAAAATTTGAGACTTCTTCAAAACTGGGATCCGAGCGCAATTTAAAAAAGAGGCTTTAAGATCACCAAGAAGACAATACCTACCAAAAACAAAACGGGGATTTCGTTGATGAAGCGATAAAAAACATGCCCATGGACGTTTTTATTATTTTTAAACTGAAAAAGTAATTTCCCTAAATAAAAATGATAAATGAAGAGTAAGAGGACAAGCGTAAGTTTCGCATGCATCCACGGCAATTTGCTATAAACCTGCCAATTTGCTAAATATAGCCAGCCCCCAAAGAAAATAGTGAGGACCGCGCCAGGGGTCATAATGCCGAAAAATAGCTTTCTTTCCATGACCTTAAAGCGCTCGATGCTAATGGCATCTTCCGCCATGGCATGGTAGACGTATAACCTGGGTAGATAAAAAAGCCCACTGAACCAGGTGACCATAAAAATAATATGTAAGGATTTGACCCACAACATTTTCTCAATTAGCCCTTAGTTTGGTATAATACCCGTTAATATTGACGAGAGAGTAAAAATGAACAGTCCAGAATTATACATGACAGACAATGCAGCCGCAAAAGTCTTTGAATTGATCGAAGAAGAGGGTAACTTCGATTTAAAATTACGCGTATATATCACGGGCGGTGGATGTTCTGGTTTTCAATACGGTTTTAGTTTTGATGAAGCGGTCAATGCAGACGATTTATTGATTGAAAAATCCATGCCAACACAGCCACAAAAGGTTTATTTAGTCGTCGATCCTATGAGCTTACCTTATTTAATGGGTGCCGAAATTGATTACGAAGACGGTATAGAAGGCGCCCAATTTATCATCCGTAATCCGAATGCCAAGACCACCTGTGGGTGCGGATCCTCTTTTTCAGCGTAGCGATTTTGTTTCTTTTTTTCATCTTGAATTTTTTTATTTTTAGAGGTAGGGTTGTTGCCTCACGAGATTTTACAGGGTGAAAAATATAATGAGCAATGAGCTATCGAAAAAACTACAAACGCGCCATATTAATATGATTGCCATCGGGGGTTCGATTGGCACTGGTATTTTTTTAGCGAGCGGGTACACGGTTTCGGTAGGGGGTCCAGGTGGTGCATTGCTTGCCTATGTGTTAATGGCGCTCATTGTTTATTTTCTAATGACAAGCCTTGCCGAGATGAGTGCTTATAAGCCAACCACTGGCACATTTTGCGAATATTCTAGTTTATTTGTGGGTCCTTCGTTTGGTATCGCGATGGGTTATAACTATTGGTTGAATTGGGCCATCACGATTGCTGTCGATATATCCGCTGCGTCATTGATTATGAGTTATTGGTTCCCAGAAGTGCACAGTGTGATTTTTTCCCTTATGTTTTTTGCATTAATTTTTATTTCGAATTTTTATTCGGTACGTGTCTATGGCGAAGTAGAATATTTCATGTCCTTCGTCAAAGTTGCGGTGATTATTGTATTTATTGTCTTAGGCACGATGACTATTTTCGAGCAGCCACATTTTGGCACACAAAATTGGCATCAGGGTGACGCACCGTTTCATAATGGTTTCTTGGGATTCATGACGGTTTTTTTATTTGCGGGCTTTTCTTTTCAAGGTACTGAATTAGTCGGGGTCGCATCAGGAGAAACCAAAGATCCAGAAGTCACTATTCCTAAATCCATTCGTTATGTTTTTTGGCGTTTATTATTATTCTATATTGTGTCGATTACCATTATCACCTTGTTATTACCCTATGATGATCCACGGCTTAGCATTCAAGACAATGTGACGACCAGTCCTTTTACGCTTATTTTTAGTCATTATTTTTCAACATACGCTGCAGATATTGTGAATTTTATTATTCTCATTGCCGTATTATCAGCGGCGAATGCAAGTATGTATTCGTCAACGCGTGTGCTTTGGTATTTAGGGCGATCCGGACAAGCGCCGAAAGTGTTTAGTCGACTCAATCCTTACGCCATCCCTATTGTTGCGTTATTAACTTCTGCATTAGTGGGTTCATTGGTTTTTCTATCCTCTTTTATTAGTAATGGGGTGTTGTTTAGCTATTTGATTCAATTGTCGACACTTTCTGGTTTTATCGCGTGGTTTGGTATTGCATTGAGCCACTATTTTTTCCGAAAAAAATACTTGCCGGCCCACGGTGGTCTTTCGATGTTGACGTATAAATCACGTTTTTATCCGTACGCACAGATTATTTCGATGATTGCATTAATCATTATTATGGCTGCACAATTTATTCCGATTATGAGTACTGCTAATTATAAATTTTTGGATGTTTTGATTATTTATTCTTCTTTAATTTTATTTTGCATTATCTTTTTTGTGCATAAGTTTAAAAAAGGTGGGCGTGTCAGTAATCTGACCTAAAGCCTTCGAAAGCTTTGACAGCTCTCTGTCTCGATTCCTGACAGTTTGCTAGGTGAGTGGTCATTTGGGCGTTCAAAATGCCAAGGAAATTGGATATTTGTTAAACAGAAAGAATTTAAAATAACCATTTTGTGTAAATAAAATAGATCGAAATATTGAAGTTGTTTATTTTTAACCTTTTTTCTGGTTAAAAAATGACGTCAATAGATTTTTTATTGAACAAAAAGTTCATAAAATAGACTTGCCTTATTTTTACACAGTATCAAGTCTTGTATTGATTATGTTTAATTTAACGTATTTCGTATAAAAACGAACCGAAAAGGATATGCCTAATGCATTTTTTAAAGGGATTCACGCTGTTTTTTCTCCTATGCACTTCAGTTTTTGCGAACCCGGTTACGGTTGGAAGTTTTAGTGATGGTCGTGATCATCCTATGTTGATTGCTTTCAAGGATAATGCATGGACTTTTATCAACAATATCTCCGGTGTACCGCCGTCGCTTCAGCCGATTTATATGCTGAAGGTCGATTGCAAAAATAATGATTGTATTGCGGTGGGTGGCGGAATTGGAAGCGATAGTACATGGCCGTATATTTTACGAAGCGTTGATAATGGATCAAGTTGGCATTTTCCTTTTTCAGTACGAGACGTCCCAAGTGGAGCATTTGAATTCGAGATAAGTCTCGTCTCTTGTCAAAATGGTACTTGTGTGGCGGCAGGGTCCTATCATCAATTTGCAACTTGTAATTATCCCATTTTTTTAACGAGTCAAGACAAGGGCAATCAGTGGAAAGTTGAATCTATTGCTAACTTACCAAATATTGGTAGTGACTGCGTTTATCCAACCGCGTTGAAATGCTATCGTGACATTTGTATTGCGGTAGGAAAGCACATTAAATACTATAATTTTATGACAAGCGATCCTTTGTTATTCTTAAGTCAAAATAGCGGAAAAACTTGGGGCTATCTCGATAAATCGAGTATGCACGACTTACCTTCTACGCTTAAAAATGCAAATACAGCAGGAGTCGATTGTATCGATAAAACGTGTGTGGTGGTTGGATCTTACGGGGATAGTACCGAAAGTTCCTACCCACTCATATTACGGTCGACGGATGAAGGTCGTACCTGGAATTTTTTAAAAAACTTACCCGCTTTTCCTGCCGCTAAAAACATTACATTGAAACACGTCGCATGCATCAATGAAATGTGTGTTGCAGGAGGAATGGCGGAGACAGGTAATGTTCGACAATTATTGTTGATGAAAAGCGAAGATAAGGGAGCTTCCTGGTCCTTCGTGGATCCTATTGAAGAGTGGCCGAGAAGCGCAAGATTCAAAGATATTACCGCATTGGTTTGTTTGGCAACGGGATGTATTTTAACGGGTGAATTACAAGACGATTCGCCAAATGCGGATCCATATGACACTTTGCCATTTTTCTTAGTTAAGCTTGCTTCGAATAACACTTGGACTTTTACGCAACGTATCACTGGATTATCTTTACCAGAAAGTCATCCTTCGCTATATGCCACGAATTGCGATGCAGAAAAATGTTATGCGGTTGGCGCATATGATAAAGATTCCACTTATTTACCCTTGATTCTTGAGAGTAAAGATGGCGGATTTTCTTGGAATTTTTCGAAAGACGTTATAAATTTGCCGAGCAATTTTAAAAATGGGGTTTTATATGATGTTTAAAATGCATTATTAAGCGGTGCGCGAAAAAATAGATTAGAGGATTATCACTAATGAATACACTCAGAGCAAAAAATCGTAAGCCAACTCATCCCGGGCTATTTTACGAGAAGATGTGTTGCCATCATTAAATATTACTCAGACTGAATTGGCAGATAGGCTGGGGGTATCTAGGCGTACAGTTTCGCATATTCTTCACGAGTAAAAAATTAACAGAACCTGGTGCGCTCGCCTCTCTTGCATCGATTAAGCTTATTGACCTGACATCTGAATTGATAGAACAGTGGGCAAAGAGCGAGTCTATTAAAAGACCCACAAGAGCGCGCCTTTCATTGCGTTTATTAAAAGCATTTTTATTTTGGTGTAACAAACATCCTACGTATAAGATGATTATTGTAAATAACCCTGCTCAAAGCAAAAAAGCTCGCGAATATCTTGGCAAATCAAAATTAAAAAATGATGTATTACAGCGTGAACAATTAAACGTATGGTTTGCAGCAGTAAAACAAATTGGGAATCCTATTATCAGCGCTTATTTACAAACATTATTATTAATCGGTTCTCGTCGTGAAGAATTAGCTGCATTACGTTGGAACGACGTCGATTTTCAATGGAATAGTATAACAATACATGACAAGGTGGATGGTATTCGAATTATTCCCTTAACACCGTATGTGGCTCATTTACTTTTTGTTTTACCTCGTCGTAATGAATGGATTTTTTCAAGTTTAACTTCTGAGTCAGGACGCTTAACGGACCCAAGCATCGCTCACAGAAGAGCTTGTGCTATTGCGGGATTGGATATGACGTTGCACGGATTGCGCCGAAGTTTCGCAACATTGTCTGAGTGGACAGAAGTGCCCGCCGGTATTGCAGCACAAATACAGGGTCATAAACCACAAGGTGTGCGTGAGCAAAATTATATTCGCCGTCCGCTGGATTTGTTGCGTATGTGGCATGTCAAATTTGAAGCTTGGATATTGAATGAGGCTGGGGTAGAAAAGTGATTTTCTTGCTAGCCATTGTCAGACCTGGTGGCCAGAGGTGGAATCGAACCACCGACACGAGGATTTTCAGTCCTCGTGACTGTTTATTTCTTAGTATTGATTGATATTCCGGAAATTAATAAAAATCATTTAAAACAATAAGTTATTATTGTTGTCATTTTTTCTGTGTTGATTTATATTCTGCAATATTCTGAATTTTGGGTTACAAAACGGTTACAAATCAGTTACAGGGAAAAATTAGAGAATATGTCAAAAGTTAAACTAACAGCGGGAAGAATTGCGGCGTTTAAATGTGACGAAGAAAAAGAACAAGCTTTTTTATGGTGTGCCGAAGTGCCTGGGTTAGGGGTGCGAGCAACGTCAGGCTCTGACGATAAGCGATATATTTTTCAGTCAAAGGTTAACAGTAAGACTATGCGTGTCACCATTGGTCGAGTAAAGGCATGGAGTATTCCTGATGCGCAAATGGAGGCTCGCCGTTTACAAATGTTGATTGACCAAGGTAATGACCCTAGACAAGTGAAAATCGAGCAACAAGAAGTTAAAGAGGCTAAAGTAAAAGAAAATACGCAGCGTGCAATGCTTGCGTCTATCACAGCCATGATGGCTTGGTCTGAGTATGTTGCAGAGCGAGGACCGCTTTGGTCAGCGCTGCATTTGAGAGACCATCAGCGTGCCATTCGTGTTGGTGGTTTAGGACGCAAAAGAAGTAAAAAACTTACTGAACCCGGCACTTTATTGTCATTAATGTCTTTGAGGTTAGTTGATTTAAAGGAAGAGAAAATTGAAGAATGGGCTCGCATTGAAGGCGCGACACGCCCAACGCAAGCACGTTTATCGTTAAGGCTGCTAAAAGCTTTTTTATTTTGGTGTTCAAAACATTCTGTTTATAAACTCATAATTAAAGAAAATCCTGCTCAAAGTAAAAAAGCGCGTGAATGTTTAGGAAAAGCTAAAGTTAAAAATGATGTGTTGCAAAAAGAACAATTAAAAAAGTGGTTTGATGCAGTAAAACAAATTAATAATCCTGTTATCAGCGCTTATTTACAAACTTTATTGTTGACGGGTGCCCGCCGTGAAGAATTGGCGATGTTGCGCTATGAGCATGTGGACTTCCGGTGGAATAGCTTAACAATTCGTGACAAGGTGGAAGGGCAGCGAATTATACCATTAACGCCTTATGTAGCTTTTTTATTAAACTTACTGCCTAGGCGTAATGAGTGGGTGTTTTCTAGTCTTACATCTTCTAGTGGTCGTATTACTGACCCAAATATCGCGCATGCAAAAGCCTGTGCTGTTGCAGGTTTATATGTAAGTCTGCACGGGCTACGCCGAAGTTTTGCATCACTTTGCGAATGGACTGAAGTGCCAGCAGGTATTGCTGCGCAGATACAAGGACATGCGCCGCAGGGGGTGCGAGAGCAGAATTATATTCGTCGCCCGCTGGATTTATTGCGTAAGTGGCATGCAAAGTTTGAGGAGTGGATTTTGCAAGAAGCTAAAATTGATTTTGACCAACAATCTAAGCGTTTGCAGTTAGTGGTAGGATGATTTTTTATTTATTAATGTTGATTATAGTTGATAAGTAACCATATAATACCCATACATTCTATGTATGGCAGCTTAAAAAGGAACACTCATGGTCCAAATGCGCAAAGTAACAATGAATTTAACAGAGCGCGACGTGAAAAATACTGAGCGTCTCAGGCTCAAATTGCATACGCGTAGTAATGCGGAGGCTGTCAGTGCTGCTTTAACTATCACAAGTTCATTAAGTGATTTATTGGATGATAACAAAGAACTTATTATCCGTAGCAAAAATGGCGATATCGAAAAAGTTATTATTCCAGGACTCACAGAACAAGAATAAGGATGTCAATGTCAGATACAAATCAATCTTCAGATAATTGGGGCAGTTCTGATTCACGAGAAAATTTTCAACCTAGAACACTTCATATTACCAAAGAAAACAAAAGCGTTTATCTCACCGTGGTATGGATGCTTGGTATTACGGTTTTCATATCAATGGTTGGTATTATCGGACTTTCCTTTCTTTCACACGAGGTGCCACAGGCGCTAATTGCGTTAGGTTCTGTTGCTGTTGGGGCACTTGGTAGCTTATTTACGCATTCAAAATAATACATATGGATATGTCTTGAAATATGAATTCTATTAAAAATGATTTTTTAGATGAAGCTTTTGCAAAAGGTGGTGTTGACGCTTTAGAGGCTGCTTGTTGCTTAGGTGGATATG
Source organism: Gammaproteobacteria bacterium (assembly GCA_013287025.1). The sequence continues at coordinate 8,801 of JABDEN010000010.1, forward strand.
ATAAGTATGGTGGAGAAGTAAAGTTAAGTAATATGATTATAATTTCAGATGAAATTATAGTTATTTCACCACCTGAAGTTATCAAGCTGTATCAGATTGTAAAAACATGGAAAAAATATGCGCCGCTTCTTTGGTTTATAGAACAAGCTATTATTACTGGTTTATCTTCAGTAAGGTATGATTTGTTATTTCCCATATGTAAACAAAATCAATATCGTATAAATGCAATTATTGAAAATTATCCAGCGCTGGCAAAAAAAATGAATTTTCTGGATAAAGATAAAAAGATAAATAATAGTTTAAAAGAAAAAGTATGGCAGTACGCAAATGAAGAGGCTTCAAAATTGTATCAAGCAACAAAAAAACCAAAAATTTCTCAGCATGCCATTAGTAAGTTAGTGAGAACGCGATTAGAAAAAGAAAAGCTATATTATGACGTAGATTACATACGTAGTTTTTTAAAAAGTTGGAAATTTACAGCACCAATAGAAAAATAAATTTGGCAGAAATGGAAGATATGCCAAACATATTAGTTTTGTTTCTATATTTGCCTGCATTTTAAAGGTTTTTTTAAAAAAGCCGATTGATTGGAATATGCTATTTTTCAGCCAAATATTCCAAAATTATGGAACTTCTCAATATTAAAGAAGGTTCCAAAATGCAAAATAATATAAATCAATTTATTCCCTTAGAGTTTGAGACGCGGGTTAGAATTCCAACAGACAATGCAGCATTTCATCTTTGTAAAAAACCGCAAACTTTGCGTGCTTGGGCATGTTTAGAGTGCGGACCTATTAGACCAACTAGAATAAATGGTCGTTTACTTTGGTCTGTAGCAGAAATTCGTGCGCTTCTGCAAGGGGGTGCATAATGAAATATATTGATGAACAGACCCGTCATAGCCGCCAAGCATTAAACGGGTCTAAACAATGTTCTATGTTGCCTGAGCCAAATTTTAACCCGAAATTACCTGAAAAAGATACTTTAGAATATCGAGCACTAATTTTAATGTTGCAAGGTAAAAAAATATCGCATCGTGATTTTGATAACATAACTAATTCGTGGCGTTTGGCAGCATATATTCTCAAGTTGAAAAAATTAGGTTGGTCAATTGAGGATGAAAATGTAATTAATTTTTCTCTTAAACAATCGAAAATCCGTTATATAAAAAAATATTTTCTGTCATCTGGAATTATTGCTAAGTTTTATGAAATGGGGGGTGTGCTATGAAAAGTATCGCTCATGCACGTTCCGCATTAAGTTATCTTGACTCATCATGTTCTCGCGAAGAATGGATAAAGATAGCTATGGCAGTAAAAGCGGCTGGCTTAACGTTTGATGATTTTCATGATTGGAGCAAATGTGCTGAAAACTATAAGGGAGAACAAGATTGTAGAAAGGCTTGGGATTCAATAAAAGAACATCGCGGTATATCAGAAGGTACACTTTTTTATGAGGCAATAAAAGCTGGTTATAAAGGACCAGATAAAAGCACAATTGATTATGCACATAATTCTGTTGAGAGCATTTGGCAAAGATGTTCACCTGCATCATCAGCTCATGATTATATTATGCGAAAAAAAGGGATTGCGGATGGCTTAGGTTGTTATCCTGATGGCGCTGAATCTCTCATAATCAATGGTATTAATGTTGCAGGGTATCTTGTGGTTCCTTGTATAAGTAATGGAAAAATACAAACTCTTCAATTTATTCCACCACAGCAAGGTAAAACAAAGTTAAATCTAAGCAAAGCATCTTTTAATGATGGGTATTTTTTAGTTGGGACTTTAACAGACAGTATTTATATCTGTGAAGGCTTAGGTCAAGCGTGGGCAGCTTATCAGGCAACTGGTATTGCCGCTGTGAATTGTTTTGGTGCAGGACGCATAAAAAAAATATCATCCTTCTTAAGAAAACAATATCCAAATGTACGTTTAATTATAGTACCTGACCGTGGAAAAGAAGATTCATTTATAAAAGTAGCTTCTTCTATTGATGCTTTATTAGTTGAGTTGCCGCAAGATAAGCCGGACAACTATGACATAAATGATTACGCTCTTGAGTATGGATATGAGGAACTAGCTGTCAAATGTCACCGATAAGAACCCACCGATTGTCACCGTAAAGGACCCACCTAAAATGGGTTAATAACGCTTATCAAACGCCGTTATTTTTGAACATTTTTTAATCTTTTGCAACCCCTGATTTTTTCTCCTTTTTATTGATCAAGTTATCCTCCTGCCTTCCTCTAAAACTCATTCCAGAAAGTATGATTCGATGAGCGTTATGTCTTAATCGATCTAACGTTGCCGCTGCAAGTAATTGATTGGGGAAAGCACTTCCCCATTCACTAAAATCAAGATTACTTGTGACGATAGTCGATGCGCATTCATAACGAGCTGAAACAAGATCATGAAAATCTTCATCCTGTGGAGTACGCATGGGTCTTAAACCAAAGTCATCAATAATTAACAAAGATACTTTGGTGAGTTCCAAAAATTTTCTCTCATAACGACCTGACGCTCTTGCCGCTTGTAATTCACTAAATAATTTACTTTGCGGCATCCACAGAACGTCAATATCCTGACGAATGGCGCAATGCGCTATTGCTTGTGCCAAATGACTTTTTCCTGTGCCGCAAGGACCAACAATTAATACTGGAGTTTTTTCTGCAATGAATCGACAAGATGTTAATTCTTGTATTTGAGCACGATTAATTTTTGGATTAAAAGTAAAATCAAAATTCTCGATCGTTTTATCACTCCGAATGTTGGCGCGTTTAATCCGCGCCGTGAGTTTAGTGTTAGACCGACCCAGCATTTCATCTTGCAAAAGTAGCGAAAGAAACTCTGAGTACGATAATTTATTTTCAACAGATTCCCTGATGCGTTCCGGCAAATGATAGATCACATGAGGTAATCGTAATTGTTTCAATATAGTGTTTATTTCTGGCATAGAATGTGTCATAAAATAATTCTCCGATAGTTATTGTAAAAGAGTTGATGTATTTCGACTGAAACGCCCATGTCCAGTGTACGTTTCAGTCAGATCATCAAATGCATCTTGTTCGGGAAGAGATTCATACTCTAATCCTTTTTGCAAAATGCCTTTGATGGTTTTATAGCTCACGCTTTGAAAAGCAAGAGCTCGACGGCAAGCAGCATCCAAGCGCGCATCACCATACTTTTTTTGTAACCCAATGATTCCCTGTGCAGCGCGTAAGTAATCAACGACTGAATGCGATAACAATTGATGAATGGCGATTCCACAATGCACGCCAATTTTTTTCGCCTTATCTAAACACCATTGTGGGTCTTTCATTGCATAAGCGAGTGCATTGGGTGGTAAGTGTTCATCGAGTGTATGTCTTTTTCCAGGTAAAAATAGCCTAGGATGAACGGCAACTAATTCATGATCACGAAAAAGTCGAATTGTCGTTTCCGTCGCACGTAACCACAATGTTTGTTTTACCAATCGATAAGGTGCTGAATAACGGCACTTCAAATAATTAACATGACAATCAGAATGCACATTCACTCGTCTCCATACTGCACATTCCGGAGGATGCTCAGGTAATAATTTCAATAAGTGACGCTCTAATTCAAATAAGGTCAGTGGTTTCTCTTGAGTGGTGCCATGAATACGATTACCTGCAGTTTCTAATATCCAACTTTTTAATTGCCGATTCGCTTCAACAATATTATTTCGAAAATCACGTAGTGGAATAAAGCTATTTTTAACATACTTTACACCAGATTCTACGCGTCCTTTTTTAGGTGGATCGTATGGCGGGCATGCAGAAATAATAAATCCATAGCTCTCTGCAAATTCCGCATAAGAACGTTGCGCTTCTGGATCGTGATAACATGCTTTGACAATGGCACATTTAGCATTATCTAAAATAATTTTTTTAGGAACGCCATTGAACCATTCGAATGCACGACGATGACATCCTAACCATGTTTCAACATCTTGTCGAAATACAATTTCCGCATAAATATGTCTGCTCCAAGCTAATACCATGACAAATATCCAAGTGGAAATCACTCCACCTGTCGACTCATGATAAAATTTAGGCCCTGCACCAAAGTCAACTTGCGCACATTCTCCTGCTTTAAAATCTAATATTGTTGTGACATGCTGAGAAAATTTATTTTTAATTTTTTTCACAAATCTTGCGACAGATTCATAAGAACCTTCAAAACCATACTCACGTTTCAAAGCAGCATGAATCGTTTTCGCTTGTATGCCTTGTTTAAACCACGTTTCAACTTGTTGTTGATAAGGCAGTACTAATGATTGTGTGGTTGGTGGTGTAGTGGATATTTTAAAATACTTTGATAATTGATCATCGGTAGGTAATTCACGTTTGGAATCTAACCAACCTTGCGCAGATGCAACCAGTCGAATAGCTCGAACTTTTTTACGAGATGCTAATTTTGATTGCACGATACTTCGAATACTTTCACCCAATCGTAAACGAACGATGATTTGACGATATTCATACATTTCAAACTTGCTCTTAGCCATGGTCAATCCTCCTTGATTAAAAAAGTATCAAGAAAAGATTACGCTAGTTTTATAAGAAGTTCGATAAGCGGGGTGGGTCCTTTACGGGTGACAATATGGTGGGTCCTTTACGCTGTCATTTTAGTGGGTCCTTTACGGTGACAATCGAGGGGGTCATATCGGGTGTCAATTAACACTAGCGAATTTACTGGTATGTCCAAAAACTCTAGATTTGCGCTATAAGCTACTTTCTTGTCAAGATTTATGTAATGCCCCGTCAATGCGTTGGATGATACGAGGCGTGATTCCGATGGAAGGATTAGCCGCACTTTACGGAGCAAGTGGCAGCGGCAAAAGTTTTCTTACTTTAGATATGGCTTATGCTGTTGCTTTAGGGGTGGATTGGTTTGGGTATACAGTGGTTCAAACCTCGGTTACTTACATCTGCTTAGAGGGTGAAGCTGGTATGGGTAAACGTATAAAAGCCTTGGGTTTATACTTTGGCAGGCCATTACCAAGCGCTCTGCGATTTATTACCCAACCATTTGAGTTACTATTGAGCGATGATGTTTCTGAACTTGCTAACGCAGTGATTGCGGTGCAAGGCTTTGGTGGTCTTGTAATAATTGATACCTTAAATCGTGCTGCACCAGGGGCTGATGAAAACTCCTCGGCTGATATGGGAAAGATTATTAATTCTGCGAAAAAGTTACAAAAGATGATTGGCGGCCTCGTATTGTTAGTTCATCACACTGGTAAAGATGCAACAAAGGGATTGCGTGGCCATTCAAGCTTACATGCTTCGCTTGATGGCGCAATAGAGGTCATCAAAACCGATAAACGTCGCAAGTGGAACGTTGCCAAATCTAAAGACGATATAACGGGTGATTCACATTCTTTCAAACTTGAAATTGTACAAATAGGACTAGATGCTGAAGGTAACGAGATAACTTCCTGCGTCGCATTATTTGAAGACTCAAGAGAAGCGATTCAAGAGAAAAAAGTCGCATTGGGTTCTAACCAGTCCATTGCCCTAGGTGTTTTAAAAGAGTTGTTGCAAAAATCGCATCACATAGGAAAAGACGGTGCGCCGATGGGAGTGCCGTGCATTAACTACGATGAAGCACTTCCATTTGTTGCCGAACGAATGCCTACTGACGCAAAGCATCGAAAGAGCAGCGCCTCAGCTGCAATTGCTGGGCTAGTAAGAAAAGAATATTTTGGGATGAAGGGAGATTGGTTATGGGGAAAATAATTATCGATACATTTGTCTACCCGATTCCCCACACCTCCTATAGGTGGTGTGGGAAAAGCGGGAAAACGGGAACATTCCCGAAAAGTCCCGAATCGGGAAAAGCGGGAAATTCGGGAAAAATTTTTTAAGGAGAAAGCGAATGACACAATCAGGTAAAAGTGTAGAAAAAACCCAGAAAGCAGATAGTGAAGATAATCACAAAAAATTATTTTTCCAAAAACTCACAAGCCTTAATGCGCTGGCTTGTCAATTTGCATCAAGCGACCTCATTGCGGGTGATAAGATGAGTCAAAGTGCTTTAAAAGCCCTATGCACAGATGGCGCGCTTCAAGAGATGATAGCAGCACAAATGCTATCAATTCATAATTTACAGCAGCTCTCTATGGTGATGGCAAATAAAACTATGGGCAGCGAGTTTAATCAGTACTTTGTTAACTCAGCGGTTAAGTTATCAAATGCGTTTACTCAGCAAGCATCACTGTTATCTAAGTTGCAAGGTTCTATTGGACAGCGCATTTTAGTCGAGCACGTAGAAATTCACGACGGCGGCCAAGCAGTGGTCGGCAATGTAAGCAAGACAGGGGGTAGTGGCTAAATGAAAAAATATAAAAACGAGCCAACGCCTGAGGACTTTAAAAATACGCAGGTTTGTCTAGCTAGAATAAGGAAAGGAAATGGTGCGCGGTGTATTTCGCTTGTTACTCCTGGTAAAAAGCGTTGCTTCAATCATGGTGGCGCTCCTCGTAGTGGCGGACAGTTCGGTAATCGAAATGCTGTAAAGCAGGGGTTTACCACGAGAGAGGTTAAGTGCTTTAGAAAGGCCGTAAGGTTAGTCTTGCGTGAAGCTGGCGAAATGATTTCCGATTATTCAGATTAAGAGGCTGCAAATAAAATTGTGTAACTGCAAAAAAACCTGAAATTCGCTGGAAAAATTTAAAATCTGCCGGGGGTATCAAGCGGGGTGCCCGGTCGATTTTTGATTCCGGTGGCTGATAACTCTCTCATCTTTTCCGCCAGCGATAGGGTATAGGGTTCTACTCTTGGACTTCTCTAAAGAAACGAATCAATATTGCTGCTATAAAAACAAATAGAGCTGCAGTTCCCAAGCATGACATAAAGTTATTTGAGTTATACAATCCCCACTCATTATGACCAAGACGGTAAGTTAATAATCCTGTTGCATAAGCTAAACTACGGTGTTTGTCAACACAGTTGTCGCCATAAAATTTAATGACATCCTTGAGAAAATAAATGTTTACCCACAATCGCAAGATTTTTTGTTGAATCCTGCTCATGTGGATAAACATTTATTTTAGTGCTCTGCGTAACAGTACCTTTATTTTGATGCTTGATTTTTCCTTTGTTTGGATTTAGCGCCACAAATTTTGGTAAACTCCAATTCCGACTATTCGCACTCCAACGCTCTGGATGTTGTCGTTTTGCTTTTTGATATACGTCGTGTCGATTCTGCATAATCATTTTGTCTTTTCCGGAATGTCGTTGTGCTGGCGTAATAAATTTTAAACCGCTATGCAAATGCTGCTCGTTGTCGGTGTTTGTCAACACAGTTGTCGCCATAAAATTTAATGACATCCTTGAGAAAATAAATGTTTACCCACAATCGCAAGATTTTTTGTTGAATCCTGCTCATGTGGATAAACATTTATTTTAGTGCTCTGCGTAACAGTACCTTTATTTTGATGCTTGATTTTTCCTTTGTTTGGATTTAGCGCCACAAATTTTGGTAAACTCCAATTCCGACTATTCGCACTCCAACGCTCTGGATGTTGTCGTTTTGCTTTTTGATATACGTCGTGTCGATTCTGCATAATCATTTTGTCTTTTCCGGAATGTCGTTGTGCTGGCGTAATAAATTTTAAACCGCTATGCAAATGCTGCTCGTTGTACCACTTTGAGAATTTTTCACACCATTTTCTTGCATCTTCTATCGCAGCAAATTTTTCTGATACAGGGAAAGTAGAATGATACTTTAATGTCTTAAATAAACTTTCAGAGTAAGGATTGTCATCGCTAACAGACGGTCGGCTAAATGACGGCAATACTCCTAATTTTTCCAGCATTGCAAGCATGGTCAGCCCTTTCATCGGCGCACCATTATCCGAATGCAAAACAATTTGATTGCGGGCAACTTTCTCATCGCAACATGCTTGTTGAATTAAATACGAAGCATTTTCAGACGATTCTTTTTCATGGACATTCCAGCCGACAATTTTACGACTGTAAATGTCCACGATGACATATAAATAAAAATATAAACCCTTTATTTGTGTTGGTAGAAAACTAATGTCCCAACTCCAAACTTGATTTGGTTTTTTTGCGATAAAGGGCTTTGGCTTGTTATGCTTTCTCGGTTGAGTATGACCACGATGCACTAATTGATTTTCAGCATGCAAAATGCGGTAAAATGAAGATTCCGAGGCAATATATTTTCCTTCATCTGCTAACATAGGAACAATTTTGCATGGCGGAGAATCTCGATATTTTTTTGAATTTGAAATTCTTAAAATCATTTCTCTTTCTTCTAACGTTAATTTATTTTTAGGTGTTTTTTTTGTTAGCTGGCGACGATCAATTTTATTTTTTTCTTTATCCCAGCGTTGCACCGTACGTAACGACAAACCCAATATTTTGCATGCTTGGCTTTTTCTGCTACCCGCATGACAAGCTGATGAAATAAGCTCAATTGCAGTGAGTCGATCTGCTGAGGAAATTAATCGTCCTCGTGTTCCCCCCAAATTGCAGATGCTTTTTTTTTCAAAACTAAAAGTGCTGTCGTTTCCGCTAAGACGCGATCCTTGCGATTAAGATCTTCTTTTAACCGCTTGTTTTCAAGACGTAATTTCTTAAGTTCATTCAATAATGCTTCAGATTTTTGTTCGTCAGATTCTTTCATGATGGCATCTTTCCACGCGTTAATTTGAGCTGCATATAATCCTCGTTCTCTACAGTATACACCAATAGCATCTTCTTCTAATGATGCAGTTGCGAAAACATGTTGTAACCGCATGGTCCGAGATATCGATTTATGCCTGGTATTTCCTTGATTTAATTGCTCAAATTGATATTCTTTCATCCATTTTTTTATGCTTGAAAAGCCTACATTATTTTCCTTCGCAATTGCTTCAATCATCGCTCCTTTTTTTCCTATCGCTTTTTTAATAATAGATTCTTTTACTGCATCTGATATACGTCTCATTTGTTCTCCAATCACCCCACAATGGTTTTAATTAGAGGCGACAACTATCCTGACACAGGGGGGACTAAGATGAAATTTGGGGGTTTTTCTATTCCAATACAAACTCAATAAATAAATGGCTGGCGACCACATTATTAAAAAGATTATGTAGTTTACTATATAGCCATCCAAATTAATCATACCCCCGTCAATCTCAATATAGTCGTATGATATGCAAAGTATGTGATTAAATAAGAATACATCTCTCGCACCCAAGAAAAAGCATAGCGTCATTATAATTAACGTCAAAGAGACAGCTTTCTTTTTTTCAACATCCATATTTAATAAGTATCGAAATATTTTTTTCGAAAAATTAACCAGGTTTTTCAGCAAATTATCAAAATAGTAAGTTTCTAAATTTTTTTTCTCATGTGAATTTGAATCGTGCATCCTATGTCCTCTTTTTGTTTCGGATATATGATCTAATCTAAAGCCTTTATTGTGCCGCAACATGGGTAGTATCAGTAATGTGGTGCTAGTTTGTTTTGCAATCTAGCTTAGAGATACCAGTCTTTCATTGCCTAAATAGTTTTGTTTTATCAGGGATTCTAATACTTCCTTCTCATCATTTGTTTTATTAGGATTTAAGCAGGAGCCAATTATAGAAATAACTGTTTGATATGCAAGTTTCGATATTTGGCCATTTTCATAATATTTTTTAATCTTGTTGCTCGTTACCGTTAGATGCATATGTCCATCCATCATCAATTGTATTAGGTTTTTAGAATAATTTTCAGCAATAGCTCCAACACAAAAACTTATTGCCTGGTCAAGTGCGCTTCTATCTTGCTTTAACGCCATTGCAGATATATGACCAGCAGGAGTAAATGTGCAGCCTAAATCAAGCAGATGTTTTTGTATCTCTTTTGCATAACTATCGCGGGGGTCGGCTTCTTTTGATTCATTAGTATTAGGAGCTTCTGGCGGTTTTTTTTCCATGTCAGAGAAGTACAGCAGTGCTATAACTCCAATGATTGATATGCTTACAACAGCTAAAATGCTCATTTTTTTGTCCTCTAATTAAATTGTTTAAAAATGCCGGCTTCAATACTCTAATTTAATTGGGTTTCACAAAATTGCGTGAAACCATCGCATAAACTCCAAATACAAGAATCGCGAAGATATCGAGCCCAACCCACAAGTTTTTTGAAAAATAAACTGGAATTACAGGGTTAAAAAGAACAGCGAGAGATATCAGCAATACAAGAAACAACGATAGGTCCTCTTTTCGTTTGTACTCGAGGAAAGCTAGATAACCAGCGCAGCCAGTGACGGTTATTTTTAAGAGGGTGTAATACCCATATGGCAAATGAAGAAACGATAATGAGAGCATAAGAATGGGAAGAGCCCAGGCTATATTGATTTGCTTTTTCATGTGCCGATTTAACTCCGTCTTAATTTAATCTAACTTTTTGATTGCGCTCCTTGGTTGGGTGTTTAATCCATATTCGCCATCATAATGAAATAAAATAATTCAATACTATGGAAGGTGTCTATATTAAGCGCATCCTCTGCCATTTGCAAGAAAAATAGCATCTCTCGGGCGTGGCTCTAAATGGCTCTATGCGGTGTACTTTTCAGATGGAAAAAAAGCATCCCAATCTTGTTAAAATAGGTAAAAAAATCCGAGAACTACGCAAAAAACGTGGTTATTCCCAAGAGGATTTTTGCGGCTGTTGCCCAATTAGGAAGGAGTTATGCTGGCCGTGTTGAGCGAGGGGAGCAAAATATTTCCATGCAAAGTTTGATTCAGATCGCACTTACTTTAAAAGTTGAGGTCGGCGAGTTATTTCCGCCCTTGCGTGAACTTAAAGTTCCTTACCGTAAAAGATTGGAATACAAAGGTAGACGTTAGTGTCCTGTGCTTTTAATATAGCTGCCTGTTACTATTTCTGAATTTAAGATTAATATGAATTTCGAAGATTATATAAAAAAAATAACGGCTCTTAAACCAGCAAAAGAGGTATTCGTAGCATATCTTGATATCCTTGGCTTTTCCGATTTCGTTAAAGGGAGAAGCCATGATGATTTGATTGCCATGTATCAATCATTTGTTCGAACCAATATTGATTATTCACTTGCTGAAGCTGCGGAGCGAATTCTAGAAAATTCATCTTGGTTAAAAGAGATGGAAGAAACAGGGAATTTGGCTCCACAATTCGATAATGTAACCTTAAATTGTATAACTGCATCTGATTCCATTATTTTATCTACTTCTGGGAATGAATTTAAGGATTTTATGAGGTTGGTTGTTACTGTGCGGAACTTTATGGCTACATCACTTTTGTCTGGATTTCCTCTTAGGGGGGCTATTACTCAAGGTATGTTGACTTTAGATTGGGATTCACCTTCATCTGGAGTGAGTATTGTTCATCATCAAATGCTTGGCTTACCTTTAGTAGAAGCTAGTAATCTTGAAAAACAACAGAATTGGTCGGGCTGTGTAATACATCAAAATGTTATTAATAAAATAGGACCCAAAATAATCCGCCTCGAACCGTCGATGATTGCAATGTATGATGTTCCTGTAAAAAATAAAAATAATGAACCTATTTATAAGTCTATGCCTGTAGTCAATTGGGTTTTTATTATTGAGAAGTCTGAAATAGATGAGGAAAAAATTAGATTAGCATTTTCTGCTCATGGCAAGGAAGTAACTGCCAGTGTTGAGACAAAAATAAATAACACAATAAAATTTTATAAAAAAATGAGTAGTCATCCTGTGTACCAAAATAAGATGAGTCATGAGGATTGGTGGAGTTTTATGGAAAAAGAACTTAAGGCAAAGTTTATGAATGAATAATTGCTATCTTATACTAAAAGAGACGTGTTTTTTTGATAAGTAACAATTTTGGGCTAAGGTTTTCATGGTTGGCTATTTCAGCGATATATTTATGTAGTTTGTCGAAGTTACCAGTTAAAGGCAGTGGAATTCTTCGCATGCATGTCTTTCGTCATTGGATAAAATAGTGCTTTGCATGAAAGACGCCGGAGTAATAATTGTAAGCGCTCGAGCATTCACAGGATAAATTAAAGTTTTATAAATTGCGGAAGTAATTTTGATAATCTTCTTCTGATTCACAGAAGCGAAAACTCCGCAGCATGGCGAAAAAATATCGATAAGGTTCAATATGATTTGCTTTGCATGTTTCAATCAAAGAATAAAAAAGCGCGCCCTGACTCTTGCGCTCAAAAGAACGACATGTGTTTGGGAATTATTTGGATTCTGAATTAAAGTTTGTCCGTTTATTTTTTCTTTATTTATTAAGTGAGAATGTAAATCTATAAAGAATAATTAGAAATCACTTACTTTTTATAGAATAACTCTACTGTCTCTTTTATGCTGTCTACGGTTTCTACCAAAGCTAATCCAGAATTTTCTTCAAATGTTATCCTGGGTCTTTGGGTTTGTTGACTAATAGCTACATCGATAAAAGGTACGTAACTTTTGACAATGCCAATTAATGATGCTTTGTTGTAGGGTGTCGTGCCTTCAATTGATACCACTCCAGGGCAAGTTACAACTGGACCGCCACTATTTCCGGGGAAAATGTTTGCATCGATTAGGAAGTGATTTGCGCGATTAATAAGTAAGTCTCTTATTCGTGCAATTGAACCAGGTCTTGATATTGCAAAGCTATGGGTGTTTTGTGGAAAGAGGATTCCCATGGGAAATCCAAGTATAAATAGAGGGTTTCCTTCTGATAGTTTATTTTGTTGTATGTCAGACACAAGCATGACATGTTCATCTAACTGGAAGAAGTTATATTGCACAGCGTCTACGTGAAGTGTTTGAGGGTTAATATTGAAAGCGGCAACATCGACATCATCAGATGCATGTCCAATCCATATGGGTCTATTGTTTTCTTCTAGTTCAACGGGATAGTCTTTTACTTGATTGCCTTCTATTGTGTTAAATCGCAGATATATTGTTTTGTTTTTTCCTAAAACATGTTTATTTGTAATTAAAAAGCAATGATAGGTTTTGTTGTCATTGTTGTCTGTAATTGGGCGGCCAACAATAAACCCTGTTCCAATCCACGCTAGTTCATTATTATTTTTAATGCCAATTGAAACAACGCAATCTAAAAAAAATGGGGGAATTAGGGCCATAACATACAATCCTTGTTGTGTGCGGGGGGTTACAAACCGGTTACATTTTTTAAATCAGATTTAACGAAGTTTTTTAAGTATTTGATTTTACTATGGCCAGAGGTGGAATCGAACCACCGACACGAGGATTTTCAGTCCTCTGCTCTACCGACTGAGCTATCTGGCCCTAGGATGCGCTATTAAACCGAGAGAGAGTCTATGAGTCAAGAAAAATTTTGAAATTTCTTGATATGGTGAAATTTAAGCCAATAGTTGCATAAGTATCGTTGTTTTCATTCGTAATAAAAATTATAGTGTTTCATCTCATCTATTCGGAATGTTAAAAAGGAATTTATGCCAATTATTTTTAATCGCAAAAAAATACTAGAACCTAACAAAATTACACTTTATACCACCAAACAAATTGATAGTCACAGTGACATTAAACTAAATCCAGATTTCGAAAACACGAAACTTGCGGCCAATCAAAATAATCTCGAGGCAGTTTATCGATTAGCAAATATGTACTATACAGGTTGTCCCATCAAACGTAATCTGAATGAAGCCGCACGTTTATTTCGAGTTGCAGCGGAATTGGGAATGACCGATGCGGAAGAAGTTTTAATGGGGATGGTGAATAACATTTATGATAGCTCTCACTTTCCTATTCTTTATCATGCAGCAGCGAATCCTTTTTCAATAATACGAAATAATTCGATAATCAGACAATTTAATCGCTGGGTGAGACATTATCCAAAACAATTTATTTTTATGTTGCAAGAAAATCCGGATGATTCATATTTAAGAATTCGCAATTTACTCACGCCAGATTTAAGAAATAAAATGGATGATATATACGAAGATTTTGTGATGCGTGTATTTTTACAATTGGAAGGCGTATTTGATTGTTCCATATCGAAAGTGATGCTCGAATATTTATTTGATGAATATACATTTCAAAAATTAGAAAATAACTTAAATCCTTTAGTCGTATTAGCGGAAGATTTGCCTTTGCCGATACATGATGGCGTAGCAAAGGGAGATGCTTCGATCGTTCGATATTTAAATCAGGCCGCGATGGATGGAAACGTGGATGCACAAGTGCAGCTCGGCGATTATTTTACGAACCTGCCCATTCAAAAACGCGATTTGAAAGAAGCTTTTTATTGGTATCGCAAAAGTGCATTGGCAGGATATGAGCTTGCACAAATGAAATTAGCCAATTGCTATGAAGAAAATAAGGGCGTAAAAAATGGATTAAAAGAATCGATTTATTGGTACCGCGTTGCTGCAGAACAAAATAATCCTTTTGCAAGAGAAAAATTATTACAGTTATATCACGATAAAAATTTATCGGTTATTTCCCCTGCACTGATTTTCCACGCAGCGCTTTTGTTTCAAGGCGCCGAAATGTTAAATGATTTTGTAGATTTATTTCGTACTAAACCGATGGAAATCATGCTTTTACTTCAGGAAAGTAAAGAAGGATCCTACCGCCAAATAAAAGATCTATTTAATACGCAAGATCAGGGGTTGCTTGATAAAATATTATTGATGTTTGTCGTTCAAATATCCATGATGATGGGCATGAAATTGGAAAATAATTCATTAAAATTGGTTTTTTCATTTTTATATCCGCCTTCAATGACAGATATTATTTTTAAAAATATAAAACCTATTTTTTATAAATCATTACACACGTCGGAAGATCTTTACCAGTTAAGTTTGCAGTCTAAGGATTTCATGGTTCAGCTTCGTTTAATGTATCTTTCCGCAGTAGAAGGAGATGTGCGAGCACAAGCACTCTTGGGAAAATTTTATTTACGCGGCGTTATGGTAGATCGTGAGGCTGGAATTTATTGGTTGAAACGCGCAATTTTGCAAGGGAATAAAGAAGCAAGCGCGCAGCTTGATGATCTTATTTATGAGATGACGCCTCAAAACAAAAGAGTTTGTACCTTTGAATACATGGTACACAAACAAAATATAGAAGAAAAAAAGGAATCCATACATCTACACGAAAAGAGTAATGAAGAAATTGCGGCGTGGTGCCGTTTAGGATTGGAAGAAAATTATGGTTCCGCGTTACTGCAACTTAAAACATTATACGAAAATAATAAAAATGATGTTGGCGTTGTTTATCATGCGGCGCTTGCCATTAAACGAGAAGACATGGTAGCAGATCTTAATAGACTTGCTACGACTTACCCAGAAAAAATAGTCGAATTATTACGGAAGAATCCAAACGATATTTTACGAATGAAAGATTTCTTAGCGCCAGGAATAGCTGGTTCTATTCAACATAAGTTGTACCAGTCTCTCACACCTAAAAAGGATAATTTATTAAATCGATTTTTTAATCGTATTTTTCCAAAGCGAAGTCAATATGAGATAGAAATGACAAAAATGAAGTCTGAGATGAAAAGATTGTAAGTACAGCTCATCGTCATCAACTATGTCATGCCAGCATGCTTAAAGGTGGCATCAAAGCATGCTGGCATGACAGGTAATATATTGTCAATTGCGTCGCTTACGCTCCTCCCAAAGACAAGTTTTCACTACTCCGGCGTATAATCCGGCGGCGTTTCACTTCCATCCCCAAAAAAATATTTTTCCATTTCTTTTTTTAAAAATTCACGCGCATTAGGATCAATCATGCTTAAGCGATATTCATTAATCAACATCGTTTGATGTTGAATCCACATATTCCATGCATCTTTTGAAATATGTTCATAAATTTTTTGACCCAATTCTCCGGGATAAGGGGGGCGATCGAGGCCTTCCAATTCTTTTTTTAACTTTACACAATGTATGAGTCGGGTCATGAGGCGGTCTCAAGTTGGGTTATTAATTTTTTGACGGGTGCTGGCACGCCGATATTAAGATTTTGTTCTAATTTATACCAAAATTGCGCTTCTTTTTCCAATGATTCTTTAAGGTCAATAATGGCGGGCAAAATGTCTAAATGGAAATGCGTGAAAGTATGGCGAAAACTATCCCAGCATTGAATTTTTGCTGGATTACATAGAAATCGTTTGCGACAGATTTTTTTAATTTCGGAGGTGGTTAATAAATTACTTTCCTCAGGGAAACTAAAAAGTCCGCTCCAGATACCACTTGCTGGTCTTTTTTCAAGAAAAATATGGTTTTGATAACGAAAAATAAAAAAAGTGACCGTTTTGACGGGTAGTTTTTTTGTGGGTTTTTTCAGTGGTAAATCTTTTTCAATCCCCTGCAGATGTGCGAGGCAATTTTTTACAAAAGGACATCGTTCGCAACGCGGTTTTCCGCGGATGCAAATGGTTGCGCCTAAATCCATCATGGCTTGCGTGTAATCGGCAGGCCGTTTTTTTGCAGAATATTTTTCTGCGATTTCCCACAATGTTTTATCGAGTGGCCATTCATCAATGGCATGTAAGCGCGACAATACGCGTTTTACATTGCCGTCCAGAATAGTTGCAGGTTTTTCAAAAGCGAGCGAAAGAATGGCAGCGGCGGTCGAGCGCCCGACACCTGGCAGTGTTTGTAGTGATTCCAAGTTATCAGGAAATTGATTATCGAGAGTAAAAAAAATTTTTTTGGAAGCACTATGCAAATGTCTTGCACGGTGATAATATCCTAATCCTGCCCAGAAGTGCAAAACCACATTTTCGTCGGCTTTTGCAAGTTTTTCAACATCCGGAAATTTTTCCATAAAACGTTCGTAATAAGGTATCACAGTTGTTACTTGCGTTTGTTGTAGCATAACTTCAGAAATCCACACTCGATAAGGATTTTTGTTTTTTTGCCAGGGCAAGTCTTTTCTACCATGCGTATCAAACCACTTAAGCAATTTTTTTTGGAAAGTGGTAGCGGAAAGGGAAAAGGAATGTTGTTTCATTTTTTTTACATATCAATTCAAGGAGAATTATTGTGCCACAAGTCAAAGATGTATTAAATTTTTTTTCAAAATCCAATCATATCGCCAGTTTACGTCAAGAGTTAAAACGAGGCGCGCAATACACGAAAGAAGAGATTAAATTCAAGTTTTATCGTCACCCCTTTCATGATGGCTCCAAAAATTTAAACCGATTAGAAGAAGCCGATCAATTCGAAATGATGAGAAAAGAGCTTTCTTCTCCGATGGGCTAGTAGATGTAGCTGATGGAACCCTGTCATGCCAGCATGCTTAAAGGTGGCATCAAAACATGCTGGCATGACAGAATGGTTTCATACATCCTAATAGGAGTTCAAAATGAAAATATGCAACAGGGTCATAAAAAAAACCTTATGGTACATAGGATTCTTTTTTTGTTGCTGGACCGCGCAAGCGAATACAAATATCGAAACAGCGACTGCAAAATATTTTAAAACTATTCAAAATGATCCCGTCAAAGTTTTAATTTTTTTGCAAAATATGCCTAAGGGAGGAGATCTGCATTATCATGGCGGTGGCGGTAGCAGCGCCGCTGAAAATTTAATAGGTTATGGACTCGGACAAAATTTTTGTATTGATCCACAAACATTCATGGTTTCTTACGATCCACATTGCAAAAATGAAAATCGACTGGACACGATTTCAACGAATGAAAAATTATATCATCATATTATTAATGCATGGTCGATGCGGAATTTTCAATCGTTGGAAGAATCAGCGCACGATCATTTTTTTGCGGCTTTTGCAAAAATAGAAGGACTTGCGCAATTTAAATATCCTGAAATATTAGCAGAAACCATGAATCGTGCAGGCGTGCAAAATACCTCATATGTCGAATTAATGATTATTCCTGATCACAATGCATCGGGTATACTCGGTCGCAAAATTGGTTGGAAACATGATTTTGCGAAACAGCGGGAAGCATTATTAGCAGGAGGTTTATCCGATATCGTTGCCAACATGCAAAAGGAAATGACAACGCTTGAAAAGAAAACCCAAGATATTTTAGCCTGCGGCACACCGAAAGCAAAACCGGGTTGTACAGTTAAAATTTATTATCAATACGTCGCGTTGCGTGAGCAACCGCCTGAAAGTGTTTTTGCGCAATTATTAGCGGGATTTATGTTTGCGAATCAAGATCACCGATTCGTTGGAATTAATTTGGCACAACCCGAAGATGGTTACATTTCTATGCGCGATTATCCTACGCAAATGCAAATGATTGCATTTCTTCATCAGATTTATCCTTCAGTGCACATTTCACTGCATGCGGGTGAGTTAAATACCAATATAGTTTCATCCGAAGGTTTATTATTTCATATGCATGATGCGATTGAAACGGCGCACGCAGAACGTATTGGCCATGGCGTTACGATAAGCATGGAAAAAAATGCAGATCAGTTGCTGAAAGACATGGCTGCAAAAAAAATAATGGTAGAAATTAACTTAAGCAGTAATCAAGCGATTTTAGGCATCACTGGCGAAAATCATCCTTTGCCGATTTATTTAAGTTATCATGTGCCGATCGCGCTTTCGACAGATGATGAAGGAATTCTAAGAACTACTTTAACATTAGAATATCAGAAAGCGGTGTTAAACTATCATTTAGATTATTCCACACTAAAGCAATTGGTGCGTAATAGTATTTACTATAGTTTTATTCCGGGCAAAAATTTATGGGCGAATGATCGTTATCAAGCTATGACTAGTTCTTGCGCGAATGACACCTTAGAAAAGCAATCAATATCAGAACATTGCCAACAATTTTTATCAGCCAATGAAAAAGCGATGGTGCAGTGGGATTTAGAAAAGAGATTTCGGGAGTTTGAGATTTCTGTCATTCCCGCGTAGGCGGGAATCCATTAGTAAATTTTCTCCATAAATTAAGTTATGAATTTCGGATTCTGTATAATTTTATTAATAGATTCCCGCCTGCGCGGGAATGACAAGAAGTTGATTCACGTTTACCCGTGAATGAAATGAGCCTTGAAAGGATCAAAAAAATCTCAATTGAAGCATCTCCCGCAACTTCCCCTCTCGAATGATGTTTTTCACCATTTCGATATCCGGTGCGAAGAAACGATCGGAATCATAAAATGGAACGACTGCACGAATAGACTGGTGAACTTTTTCCAAAGCCTGCGAGGTTTTTGCAGGGCGGCGAAAATCCAATCCTTGGCATGCGGCTAATAACTCAATTGCAATAATGCCAAGCGTATTTTCAACCATCGTACCTAAACGACGCGCAGCGAAGGTTGCCATGCTGACATGATCTTCTTGATTGGCGGATGTCGGAATGCTATCAACACACGCGGGATGGGCGAGTGATTTATTTTCACTGGCGAGCGCCGCAGCGGTGACTTGCGCAATCATAAAACCCGAATTAAGCCCCGAGTTTTCAACTAAATAAGGCGGAAGCTTGCTAAAATGCGGATCAATCAACAACGCAATACGACGTTCGGAGAGCGCACCGATTTCTGCAATAGCAAGCGCTAATCCATCCGCTGCCATGGCGACGGGTTCTGCATGAAAATTTCCACCGGATAAAATTTCATTATCTTCCGCAAATACTAACGGATTATCCGTCACCGCGTTGATTTCGACTAATAACAAATCCGCTGCAAATAATAATTGTGATAAACATGCGCCCATGACTTGCGGTTGACATCGGATGGAATAAGGATCTTGTACTTTTTCACAGTTTTCATGTGACGTATTGATTTCACTGTCTTTCAATAACTCACGTAAAATATCTGCGATAGTTTTTTGGCTCGCCAATCCTCGCGCTTCTTGAATTCTTGCATCGAACGGTCGATGACTTGCAAGTAAACTTTCCGTTGTCATGGCGCCCGCGATCATGGCATGCAACAAAATATTTTCCGTATCAAATAAACTTTGTAATAAAAGTGCCGTCGAGGCTTGCGTGCCATTAATTAAGGCGAGTCCTTCTTTTGGTCCGAGCGATAAGGGTTGTAATCCCGCGATTTTTAAACCTTCTTCCGCAGACAATATTTTATTTTCAAAACGAACTTTTCCGACACCTAACAATACCGCAGAAAGATGCGCGAGAGGTGCAAGATCACCCGATGCACCGACTGATCCTTGTGAAGGTATGCAAGGATAAACTCGCGCATTAAATAATTGAATGAAGGCTTGAATGGTTTCAAGACGAATACCCGAATACCCACGCGCGAGGCTATTTATTTTTAACAATAAAATGAAGCGCACGATTTCATCTGACAAAAGTTCACCCGTACCCGCAGCGTGCGATAAAATAAGATTGCGTTGTAAGTCACTCAAATTTTTATCATCGATGCGTGTATTGGCCAGTGATCCAAATCCGGTATTAATGCCATAAATAGGTTTTTTATGTGCGAGGCGATCGTTAACGACTTTTACGCTTGCCAAAATTCCTTGATGCGCCGCAGGATCTAATGAAAAATGCTGAATATCGCGACAATCCGCCAACGTTAAGTGGCCCGGTTTTAATATAAACTCCATTTTTTATTTGTCCTTCATCGGCAAAACTAAATGATTTTCGGAAGCTGATCGAATCGCATCTTCATAACCCGCATCGGCGTGTCGTAACACGCCACTCGCAGGATCATTCGTTAACACACGTGCTAAACGTTTGGCTGCAGCCTCTGTCCCATCTGCAACCACGACCATTCCCGCATGTTGCGAATAACCAATGCCAACGCCACCACCATGATGAATGCTAACCCATGTCGCGCCGCTCGCACAATTGAGTAGGGCATTTAATAATGGCCAATCGGATACGATATCGGAACCATCACACATCGATTCTGTTTCGCGATTGGGACTCGCAACAGATCCCGAATCCAAATGATCGCGGCCAATGACGATAGGTGCCTCGAGTTCACCACGCGCAACCATTTCATTAAATGCAGTCCCAAGTTTCGCACGATCTCCTAATCCTATCCAACAAATGCGTGCAGGCAATCCTTGAAAAGTAATTTTTTCTTTGGCCATATCTAACCAATGATGCAAATGTGGATTATGAATGAGTTCTTTGACTTTTTGATCCGTTTTAAAAATATCTTCGGGATTTCCTGAAAGGGCGACCCAACGAAAAGGCCCAATGCCACGACAAAAAAGCGGACGTATGTACGCAGGTACAAACCCAGGAAAAGCAAAAGCATCTTTGACACCCATTTCCAAAGCCATTTGCCGAATATTATTTCCATAATCAAAAACAGGAATGCCGCGCTCATGAAAAGCGAGCATTGCGTTCACTTGAATGGCCATGGATTTTTTGGCTTCCTCGATCATGCGTTCCGGATCATCCTTACGCAATGCACTGGCTTCTTCCAACGTCATACCTAACGGGAGATACCCATTCAGCGGATCATGCGCGCTCGTTTGATCAGTGACGAGATCGGGATGCACACCTCTTTCCACTAATTTCGGGAAAATGTCCGCTGCATTTCCCAATAATCCCACAGAAATGACTTTATCTTTTTGTTGCATCATTTCTATCGCTTCATCGAGATTGGTGGTCATGCAATCCAGATATTTCATTTTTAAACGGCGTTCGATGCGAGCAGGATCACATTCTACTGCGAGCATTGATGCACCCGCCATTGTCGCTGCAAGTGGTTGCGCGCCACCCATGCCTCCTAATCCTGCGGTTAAAATCCACTTACCTTTGACTTTTCCTTGATAATGTTTTTCAAAAGCCGCAACAAATGTTTCATAAGTCCCTTGAATAATGCCCTGCGAACCAATATAAACCCATGAACCCGCCGTCATTTGACCGTACATCATGAGCCCTTTTTTATCGAGCGCATGAAAATTTTCCCAAGTGGCCCAATGTGGCACTAAATTCGAATTGGCAATTAACACACGCGGTGCATCGACATGCGTTTTTAAAACGCCGACGGGTTTACCGGATTGAATCAGCAGTGTTTCATCTGCCTCAAGTTCTTTTAATAAAGAAATGATTCTGTCGTAACATTCCCAATTCCGCGCGGCACGACCAATTCCACCATACACCACAAGATCGCTTGGATTTTCGGCAACGTCCGGATCGAGATTATTCATTAACATGCGTAAAGCAGCTTCAGTGAGCCAATTTTTTGTATGTATTTTTTTTCCGTGCGGTGCACGGATGAGGCGAGTGGGGTCATGGCGCATATTCTCTCCAGCTATTTACCACTCTCGTGGCATTTCATGGTGATGATGAATAAATTCGAAAATTAAATTTGCCGCGAGTTTGGCAGTGATGCCATCAATATCATGTTTTGGAGATAATTCGGCAATGTCGTAACTGATGACTTTTCCAGAAGCCGCTAATTGGCGAATCAGTGGAATGATATGCCAAGGAAATAATCCTAAGGGTTGCGTCGCGCTGACTCCTGGGGCGAAAGCCGCTGCGAAAACATCCAAGCATACACTTAAATAAATAATGTCATTTTGATCGATAATGCGATCGATAAAATCAACGCATTTTTCTAATTGTCCTTGATGTAATTCATCTGCCCAAATGATTTTCGCATCATATTTTTTTTGCAGTATCGATCGCGAGTCGCGAATTTCCTGCATGTTGAACACCGACGCAGTTATAATCGAACTTTCTTTTATTGGTATGATGCGACATCGCAATTTGTAAAAAAGGCGTTCCTGAACTTCCTTTATCATTGGGAAGCAATGGTCGCATGTCTAAATGGCTATCAAAATTAACAATCCCTAAACTTTTTTCCGGAAAAGCGCGTTCAAGGCCCTGATAATGTCCATACGCTAATTCATGACCACCGCCTAAAATGATGGGATTGATTTTGTTTTTTAAAAGTAATGTAATGACTTCGCCTAACGCTCGCTGCGATTTTTCTAAATCGCCATCTTCACAAAGTATATTACCTGCATCAAAACATTCAAAATCAGATTTTTGAATCGGTAATTTGGCCAGCGCTTCTCGAATGGCGATGGGTCCCGTGACTGCGCCTTTTCGGCCAAAATTCCGCTCTATGCCAACATCTGAACAAAAACCGATGAGTGCAAAGCTAAATTCTGCGTTTTTTTGCAATGTTTTTTGCAAATCGACGAGGCGCATGATTTGAAAAAAGTAAGCATTGGGCGGGCTATCTTTCCGACCTTTCCAGGGGGTTGAGTCGGGTGGTGCATAACAACTATTCCATGTCATAAAATTTCATGCTCAAATGTAAGATAGGATATTGTAAAAGGCTTTGCGCATGAATAACAAGCAATGGGACGCGGTTTGGATGAATGCAACCATCGTGACTTTGTCTCATCTCGGTACAATTGAAAATGGCGCGATTGCAGTGCTTGATGGAAAAATTGCTTGGTTGGGTGCAATGGATCAATTAAGTGAGCTTAGCCCAGATGTTATTCAGCATGATGTCAGAGGTCGTTTAATCACGCCGGGTTTTATTGATTGTCATACTCACCTTATTTATGCAGGTAATCGTGCGAATGAATTTGAATTACGATTAAATGGCGCGAGTTATTCAGAGATTGCCCTAAAAGGTGGGGGGATTCAGTCAACCGTGCGCGCGACGCGTGCGGCTACGATCGAACAATTGTTGGAACAAAGTTTACCGCGAGTACAATCGTTGATGGCAAATGGTGTTACTACTGTTGAAATCAAATCCGGTTATGGATTAGATCTCGCGACTGAAATTAAAATATTACAGGTCGCAAAAAAAATCGAAGAAATGCTACCGATAACGGTGAAAAAAACTTTTCTCGGTGCGCACACCGTCCCACCCGAATATCGCGATAAACCTGGCAAATATGTCGATTATATTTGTGATGAAATGATTCCTCGTATTGTCGAAGAAGGTCTTGCCGATGCGATTGATGTTTTTTGTGAAAATATTGCTTTTGATTTGCGAGCGACAGAACAAATTTTTATAGCCGCAAAAAAGTATGGTTTAGGTATCCATGTCCATGCCGAACAATTATCAGATATGGGAGGGGCAGCACTTGCGGCGCGCTACCAGGCTTTATCGGCGGATCATTTAGAATTTTTATCAGAGAGTGGGGTGCGCTCACTCGCAGAATCGAATACTGTCGCCGTATTGTTGCCGGGTGCGTTTTATTTTTTAAGAGAAAAACAATTACCGCCTGTTGCATTGTTACGTCAATACCAAGTACCCATGGCGATTGCATCGGATTGTAATCCGGGCACCTCTCCCGTCGGTTCGTTATTGTTAATGCTTAATATGGCTTGTGTGTTGTTTGGTTTTACACCGGAGGAAGCGTTGTATGGAGTAACGCTTAATGCTGCTCGTGCGTTGGGTATTGCGACAGCGTATGGTTCTTTGGAAGTGGGGAAAAATGCGGATTTTTTAATGTGGAATGCGAAAGATCCAGTCGAGCTTTGTTATTACGTGGGGTTTAATCCGTTGTGGGGGTGTGTAAGGACGGGGGAAGTATTGTAACAACGTCATCGTGAGGTCTTATGAAAAACGCATTATGGTTAGGAGTTATTCTCACATTATTGGGTTCATTATTTTATTCCGTTCAAACCGGGGTTATTAAAGACGTAGGAAGTACGCTACCGCCTTTGCCGGTGATTGTTTTTATACAGAGTTTGGTTTCTTTTTTGTTATTTATACCCATTATTTTTAGAAATGGTATAGCCAACAGCCACGAAGTTTTTAAAACCAAAAGAATCGGCTTACACATTTTACGAAGTATTTTTAGTTTAACGATCAGTTTTAGTTTATTTTACGCGGTGCAATATATGCCATTTGTGAACGCGATGTTGCTCGCGAATACGGTACCTTTTATCGTGCCATTTTTAGCATATTTCTTTTTATCGAAAAAAATTAATCATCGATTGTGGGCACCTATCTTCGTTGGTTTTATTGGGGTTGGATTGGTATTACATCCAGACACGCACAGTTTTAATATGGCTTCATTTCTTGCATTGTTTGCGGCGGTGATGATGAGTGCGACCATGTTAACCGTCGGTCAATTGGGTCAAACTGAATCGACGGAAACGACTGTGCTTTATTTTTTTATTTTTTCAACCGTGATTTCAGCGGTGCTCGCCATTCCGTTTTGGACGAAATTCGACAGTCACGCCATGTGGATGATGGTGTTAATCGGGTTATTATATTTTTTAACGCAATATGCTTTTACTGCTGCTTTACGCTTTGCAGAACCGCAATTGGTCAGTAGTTTAATGTATGTCAACATTATTTATTCTGTTTTCATTTCCATTTTTGCATGGAGTGTTTATCCTGATTGGTTAACTTATACGGGGATGATTTTAATTATTTCGGGTGGGATTTTTTGTATTCATTACTCGAATTCTTCGCTTCGCTCAGAATGACAAATTTCCATTATCTCATCTGCCGAAGCATCGCGGTAAAACGACGCCCTTCATCTAATGATTCTGGATGATAATAACGACCTTCAATGAAATTAATATTATCGACACGCTTTGGTTCTGGTTCTTCATCGCTTCCTGCTTCAGAATAATCATCGGTAGGATCGATGTCTTCATCCGGATCTATGGGATCGTTTGGTTTTAACACAAGTGTCAATGGTTCAGCTTCTTGATTTTCTTCTTTCTCTTCATTTGTCATTTTTACATTGGTCTCGAGGATCTCAGTAATGCTTGATATCAACTCATCATTGACGACTTTAGTGAGACGATATTGTAAAAGATTTCCTGAAGTCGATTGTAGCGCCATATCACGCAGAGTTAAGAGCTTTTTTTGGTAATATTGAACATCAGCCTCTTCATGCATTTGAATAAAAATGGTTTTACCTTGCTCTTCATAATAAAGATAATTTCCATTATTTTTGCAATGTGCAATTTTTACTCTCGGTTGATTTTTGGGTGTAGTAGAAGGTTTAAAAAAAGCAAACATGCTTACGTCCTACATTAACAAACGATGCAGAATTTTATGAAATATAAGTGTTCACGGTTCGGATGACGATAAATCCGTGAACACTTAAAAAATACTTAAGCAGTCACCGCGGTTCTCGAACTCGTCATCATACTCAAGAATTCTTTCACGCTCAATACATCAGCATACAGTGGTTGTAATGCAGCTAAAAATGCACTATGCACTGTTTGTGCGGGAATAAGCATATTATTGAACTCTAAGTTCTTGGTCGCGCAAGCATCACTTAATACTGAACAACTAAAACCTAAATCGTAAGCCGCTCGTACCGATGCATCAATGCACATATGCGTCATCATCCCTGCGATGATCAAATGATTAATATGATGTTTAATGAGATGATTTAACAAAAGCGTATCTTTGAAAGCATTCGGATAATGTTTTTTAACAATCGTTTCATTTTTCGTAGGCTGTACATTGGGATGGAATTCTACACCTTTGGTGCAAGGTAAAAAATGTACGGCATCTGGACGCGTCGAAATATGTTGTACATGAATTACCGGAAATTGTTTTGCACGAAATGCTTGCAAAACTTCTTGCGCTTTTTGACTTGCCTCGGTGCTTCTTTCTAGGGGCATTCTTCCGTTGGGGAAATAGTCATTTTGAATATCTATTAACAATAATGCAGTGTTCACCTTATGCTTCCTCTCATCAGGACCAATGACAGTCTCCTATTAAATCGATTTTAGACAAATTAAGCAATAGGTTAGAAAAATTTTTCTGATTTTAACTTTAACTAAATAATATTTGCGGAGCATTCACAAACAAGCTAGCATAACAAAACTTTATTTTGCGATATGGATTGTTGCAATGTGTCGATTTGGATTGATCCTCTTCATTTTATTTTTTTTAAATGCATGCCAATCAATTGGTCCGGCTGAACTTAAAGCTAACAGAAAAGTTTATAACGAAGTTGCAAGAGAATCAGAACTTGAGCAATTATTACAAAATATTGTGCGAGTGCGTTATTCTGAATCCAGTTATTTTTTGAAACTGACGAGTTTAACCACTTCTTTTTCGTTTTCATCATCATTATCAGCTTCGCCATCTTTATCGTATAACACTAATAGTCCGGGATCATTTTCGAGCGTGTCTCGATCATTGAGTGCGAGCCCAAGTTTGAGTTACTCTGATTCACCCACACTTTCCTTTATACCGATCGAAAGCGCAGAATTTGCAAATCAAGTACAAGCGCCATTGACTTTGACGCAATTGTTAACGCCATACAGCGGAAATTATGGCGAAATACCTGATTTTATTTTTCTATCCCGATTAGTTTTTAATACGATGGGTGATCATTCCAACGCAGGATCGCTCGTGGAATCGAAAGTCATTGAGTTACCGCGATATAAAAATTTCTATGAAATTTTACATTTAATATTAAATTTACGCTTGAATGGAAGTATTAATATTCATGAAAATGATTTAAAAGATTTAGCGATGGTACATATAGAGTTTTATTCGAGACGAGATTCTTTATCGCCTGATGCTTTAAAATTGAAAAAACTTTTAAGAGTTCCGAAAAATGCCGATGGTTTTTATCTGGCGGAATCATTTGATCCATGTGCCAATCCGGAAGGAGAAGATTTATTAACACCCAACAGCAAACCGCATTATCGTTCGGAATGCCCTTTAAGTAGGACGATTTATGTTGAAATGCGTTCGATACTTCAGATAGCCCGCTTTTTAAGTTATGCCGTTCAAATACCAGCGTCTGATTATGAAAAAGGCTATGTTTTTGAGTTGAAAAATCCAGATGGCACACCTTATGATTTAAAAGAGTTATTTAATAATTTATTTACGGTGTATTCCTCTGATGAAGAGCCCGAAGATACTTATGTGAAAGTTTATCTACATCATCATTGGTTCTATATTAAAAACTCAGATATTCATTCCAAAATAACTTTTACATTTTTACAACGTCTGATGACGTTGATTGCGGGGTCGCAAGGCACGCCAGCGCAGTCTGCGCCAATTTTAACCATTCCGGTAGGTGCCTAGGAGTTGGAAAATTTTTAAACATTATCTATACTGGAGGTAGATGAGTTCAATAGAAGAGGAGGATAATAATATGTTTAATAAGACTTTTTTGTTTTTATTCGCGGGATTTTTCGTGTGGGCGGCTACTTTTTCAGCATTTGCAGCTGTTGCTAGCGCAAATGGCGTAGTGCCAAGCGGAAGTGCGGTTGCTGTTGAGAAGCAGGCAACGCCTGCAGGGACTGCTGCATTAAAAAGGCCTAGTGCACCTAAAGTAATATTGGTAACAGAACCAAAACCGACTAGAGTTCAAGCATTAAAGGCTTTTTAAAGGTATAACAGATTACTTGGCAGGATAGTTGTTTGACATGGAGTAGTTATGAATCGTCGCGTTATTTTTTTAGCAATCGCTATCAGTAATATTTCTTACGCTGATAGCAATTTTTATGTTGATTTAAAAGGCGGTTATGATTTTTCAATTCAAAATTCCACTGTGTCGAGTAATTCTAACCCCTTAGCATTTAAAGGGGATGAAATTCCCGGTGTGTATGAATTTCAAAATGTCACCTGGAAAAATAATTTCGAAGGTGGATTTGATGCTGCAGCAGCGTTTGGCTTTCAGTTTGATCATTGGCGATGGGATTTCGAATTTTTATTCCAAAATATTCAACGAGACATCGATGGCGATGCTGATTTCGTGCAGTTAGCTGATGGTGGGGGTGCTGTCGTTGCACCCATCGATGTTGATTTTCCGCATAGTGAAAATAGAGTTTGGATTTATAGCTTACTGCTTAATGGTTATTATGATTTTAGAATTAATGCGAAATGGCATCCTTTTGTTGGTGGTGGTATAGGTGCGGCCTGGGTGAATTCTGAAAGTACTGTCGAAAGTGGCAAGATGTTATTGAATAATACCCCGATCAATATTATTGAAAAAAGCCCCACCATTTCGAGCGTTCCTTTTGCTTGGCAACTCAAAGGTGGTTTAACCTATCTTGTGAATGAACATTTATATGTAGAAGCACAATATCGACTCTTTGGTACCACGCATTTAAGTTCGGGTAGCAGCACGATTACCGCAAGTCCCAATACGGCAAGACCTACGCCTTTTTATGTTGAAGGACAGCCAGTGAAGGGGCTGCTTTTAAATGCGATTGAGTTGGGGTTACGGTATGTGTTTTGATTAGATCAGTCCAAAGACTCAAGCAGCAGATTTGTATTTACGCACATCAACTTGAATACCTGCTTTAACAGCTTCTTCTGCTTGTTTTAATAATTGCGCAGAGATTTTTTGTGATAAGTATTCTTCTCCGCAGTTATCGCAAACATCTGCTGGAACTTCTTTGACCACAATGGTTGTATCTGCTCTCTCAAGAGTGGCCGTCATGGTTCCTGGTTGAGTGTGCCCATGCTTACATACGATACATTTCATAGCTATTTCCTCTTTTCAAATCCAGGTTCCCATCTTTCTAGATCAGGTTCATATACCGTTATTATAACCGTAGTCTCTTCATCTGTCGCTGTTGCTGTTACTACATGAATAGGTCGTTTTTTTATAAATCCAAGTTTTAGGCAGCTTGGATAGGGCTGATCTGTAGGGTAGTCTTCGATTATTTTGCCAGTCAGTAAAACCTGTAATACATCATTCTCAGATATTTTTCTCTCAAACATTCTGCTAAGGGCATGAAAACGAAATTTTATATTCAATGTTAAAATCCTTAAAAGAATATTATTCTAAGTTTATGTTTCTAATTCAATATATTTCCTTTGGATTTCGGTAATTTCTTCGCCTAGTGGTCCTTCCTCCCTTCCATTTGGGCTTATCAACCAATACCAATCATAGGTGCCTCCACCCACAAAATAACGATGCTGGTAAACAATCAAATAACCTTTGTATTGTCCGTTAGAAATAACCTCAAATTCATTAGCAGGTACAATATAATTTTGTTTTGCGCTACCAATTTTCACTGCATGTAAGGCTCCCGATGTTACCCACGCCGATGTCATAAAGTACAGTGTTTGATTGTCTGGGGAAAACAATAAATGACTTGGATCTATTATTTGTTTTTCAGGCTCATCACATTTTAAATTACCTTTAACAAGTAATTTTTCTTTTTTTGATTCAATCTCATAAACCCAAATTTGATTCCCATATTCAGCTTCAGTGAAAGCATCGCATTCATTTGGTATAAGATTGTTTCCTTTTCTAACAAAAGCAATCATTTTTTTATCTGGAGACAATATTGGAGAGGAGTCCTTGCCAGAATAAGTTATTTGAAGATCCTGACCAATATTTTTAGAATAATAAATATTCCCCGCTTTTGAATAAACTCCCGAAATACGATTCTTTTGTGCTAATTCAGCGGCAAATGTTGATAATGAAGAAAGTAAAAATGCTAAAAAAAAAAATAAACAATCGCATTTGTTTATTCCTTGTATTCTTTGTCAATAATGCTACGGAGATTATCTTGAAATACGCTACTGGGCGCTGATCTTAAATAAGTATTTTCCGAATGATAAATACATATTTCTACGTCAATTAGTCCTTGTTTTGCAAATTCGATACATTCACTCATTGAAATCCATTTATTCCCATTTAATAAAAACAGGCATGGTTTATTATCCCTATTTATTATGTTTTTTATAAACTTAATATTGGGATATTCTGCACGGATTGAATAAATAAATACATTAAATTTCTAAATTTATTTTTATACGATGTGTGTCCTTGAATTAATCTAATAGGTTTCTTCTTCGAGAACTTCTATTAGATATGCATGCTCACAGAAAACAGCTTTGGGGTAGTAGAAATCGAACTAAAACCCCATTAATTTAGTACCACTAACTTAAGTTCAAGTAGCAGCACGATTACCGCAAGTCCCAATACGGCAAGACCTACCCCATTTTATGTAGAAGGACAGCCAGTGAAGGGGTTGCTTTTGAATGCGATTGAGTTGGGGTTACGGTATGTGTTTTAAGATAAATAATTAAATCTTAGTTCCATAATTGATAAATATTTTATCTCACGCTAATAATAAATTAATCATTCACCATATTTAGAATATAATAGTAATAGCGCTCTTACTCTTAAGGGAGAAAATTGTATGAGAAAGCTATTTCTTGTGTTAACGGTGGTGTTAGCTGCAAGTTGGATGAATAGTGCACTTAGCTCTGATTTTTGTGATAATCAATGTAACACTCAGTGCGCGAGTCGAGGTCAGAGCTGTGGTAAAATTAACATAGATGCTAGCATCGCTGGTTGTCAGTTTCAATGCGCCACTGTTACTTGCGATTGTTCTGCAGGTGGTATCCAATATCCAGGTGCAAGTGGAAGTTGTCTTTGTGGACCCAATTGTAAAACACTATGCTCCAATGCTTGCAAAGCAAAAGGAATGGTTGATCCCTACGCAGGACGTAGTCCCTACGGTACGGTAAGTGGTTCGACTGTTACTTGTACAAATTGCAACTGTGCCCCCTGTGATTGTGCAACTAACTGTGCAGCAGCGGGTTTCGGTAGCGCAGGCGGCACAGTTACTTTACCAGCTGGATGCCCAACAGCATCGTGTACTTGCCCGCCTACTAAATGATTTTTTTAAATCATTTTATGTAAGTGCGCAATAAATCCGGCGAGCGCTGTAATTGCGCTGATTGTCCACACAAAACTGGTCCACATGCGTTCGTTAACTTTGTCGATTCGTTGATTGACTTCAGTACGTGAGGTATTCATTTCTTGTCGAAGACCAGCCATTTCATGCTTAAGTTCTTGTTTAAAACTATTCATCTCTTGTCTTAAAGAGGCCATCTCTTGTCTTATAGACTTCAGCGTTTCATTGATATTCAAATCAGTCATTTCCAAAAACTTCACACTTAAGTAGTGTATTAATTTAAATCTTCAGGAGGAATCACCTCGTTAATTTGTATTACACGATAAAATTTCGGCACGTTGAACCGATCTTTTTCGACATTGACATCAACTCTATAGGAACATTTTAGGGGGTTTTTTTCAGGATCATGTTTTTCATAATTAATTTTTTGTTGATCAACTTCTGAAATAAAGTACACCGGTAATTCTTTAGAATATATAGATTTTATAATAGCTTTATCGCCAGTGCGTCCGGAGTCTTTTGCCTCGTCAATGTTTGTTTGTTGAAAATACATTAATACATTTTTAAAAGTGGCATCTTCTTTATGATCAAGAGCTTCTTTTGCAAGAAGTGCTCCCTTTCTTGCTTCAAAGGCTTCATCAGAGTTAAATTTTACAGTTAGCTTTATTTTTGCCTCCTGATTTTCATCTTCGTAGTCGATAGCTGAAATTCCAAGCTGTCCTTCCTTATTTTCTGCCGCTATTTTTAATAAATCGGCATACCTTTTGCATTGTTGTTTTGTATACAGAATATCTTTTGGGTGAATAGTCTTTTGTTTAGCTAATTCAATAAAATAATTAATTGAAAGTTTAATATTTGTGACAAAATCCACAAAAATGTTTATATTATTCATGCCGGAAAATAGTTGACCCATGATTATGCTGGCGCTTGTCAATTCTGCTAAAATACAGTTGTTTTCTATTTTTGTAATATAAAGTTTTATGGAATCTACTTCCGATATTAATTTTCCTTGTTGTAAAAATTCTTTCTTTAGATAGTCCTTGTATTCAAATGCAATAGCTTGAAATGACAGGGTCATTTCAATTAACTCAATTGGAGAGTGCACGTCCAAATGTAAACGTATTCTTGCATTACTTATTTCTCGGGTAACTGACATAATATCCTTTGGATTTTTTTATAATTAAAAAGATTTGTTAAATTTAAAGATACATTAATTAGATATGCCCAGTGGATCCCGCGAACAAGTCGCGGGACGACGAACAATTGGGAATTAAAACGGAATATCATCATCAAAATTATCCATACTATCACCCGTAACAGAGGTCATTTCGGGAGTTTTTTCAGATGCTGGCGACTGATGTGGTGCGTCACTTGCGCCCCCGCCGGCCTTGCTGCCTAACATTTCGAGTGTGTCAGCAATGACTTCCGTGGTGTAACGATCTTGGTTCGTGGTTTTATCTTGCCATTTGCGGGTTTGTAAACGACCTTCGATAAAAATTTTGCTGCCTTTACGTAAATATTCGCCCGCAATTTCAGCGAGACGAT